>JBCCCB010000019.1:0-27445 GCA_039033775.1 Pseudomonadota bacterium
GTCCTTACCGCGCTTGGAATGTTCGGCGAACGCATCGCGGATCATCTCCTTGCGGTATTCGCCCTTCCGGTCGCGCACGATGGGCGCCAGCAGATAGCCGCGCGTGCCCTCCGCCATGGCCATGACCCGGTCGACCATGTCCTGCACCTGCTGCGCGGTGATCGGCTCACCCGTCGCGGGCGACTAGGGCGTGCCCGCGCGGGCGAACAGCAGCCGCAGGTAATCGTAAATCTCCGTCACCGTCCCCACGGTCGACCGCGGGTTCTTCGATGTCGTCTTCTGCTCGATGGAAATCGCGGGCGACAGGCCAGAGATGTGATCCACATCCGGCTTCTGCATCATATCCAAGAACTGCCGCGCATAGGCCGACAACGACTCGACATAGCGCCGCTGCCCCTCCGCATAGATCGTGTCGAAGGCGAGCGACGATTTCCCCGATCCCGACAGTCCGGTGATGACGACCAACTGATCCCGCGGGATGTCGATATCCACGCCCTTGAGGTTATGCTCGCGCGCCCCGCGTACCTCGATGAACTTCTGCTCGGCCATGCTCGCCCCCGGGGAAATCTCAAGCTCTAGTACCTAGGCGCGAAAGCCCGGGCCGCAACCGCTGACACGCTGTTGCCCACAAGAACATTCAGCGAACATCTATCACATCCCGCTCCACCGTGCCAGAGGCGGCCCGCCCCGCCCACAGCGCCAAAACCATCCCCAGGACCGAGACCGCCATGGTCGCCCCGATCAGCAGGGGCGCCCCGCCGAACAGCAGCAGCGCGAAGACCGGCGTCCCCGTCACCGTGCCCAAGTTGCCCAGTTGGGCGATGGCCCCCGTCGCGCGGGCGCGGTCCGCCGGATCGCGGTTGAAATGGGGGATCGCCGCGAAGCAGGCACCGGGCACCACGCCCATGGCGGCGAAGGCCAGATGCGCGGCCCCCGGCAAACCCAGCAGCAGCCCGGCCATGCCCAGGATCGTTCCCACGAACCCCGCCGCCGCCACGTGATGCGGCGCGAAACGCCGGCACAATGCGCCCCCTGCCAGCGTCGTCGCCAGCGAGACCAGCGGCAAGGTCGTCCCCAGACCCGGGCGGTCCAACACGCCAGGCAGAAAGGTCAGACAGGCAATGAACAGGAAGGTGTAGCAGACGAACCCCAGCCCCGGCGCGACCGTCCGCAATCGGCTGTAGATCGCCCGATGCACGGCGATCGGGTCCACCGACGGCCGGACCATCGGCGACCGCGGCACCCGGGTCCAAAGCGGGACCGCCAGCGCCAGCAGCGCCGCCCCGTGAAGACCGAACAGCAGCGGCAGCCCCCCCGCCCCCGTGACGACCGGGAAAAGCTCGGCCGAAATCGCGAAGGCCAGGCCGAAGAACACCGCCCAAAGCCCCATGACCAGTGGCCGGTCCCGGTCGCTGGCCGCCGCCGCCATCAGGGGCGGCCCGCCGACCACCAGGGCCAGATGGGCGAAGCCCTCGGCCACCCGCGTCACGGCGAACACGCCGAAGGGCGGCACCAGGGCCTGGCCCAGCGAAATCGCGCCGCCCAGCACCAGCCCCGCCAGGAACGTCCGGCCCGGCCCGACGCCCGCCGCAAGCCCGCCCGCCATGGCGCCGAAGATCAGGCCCACCAGCCCGACCATGGACACCAGCGTGGACACTGTCGGAATGTCCCGCGCGAATGTCTCCGCGACCAGCGGCAGGGTCAGCGACACTTTTCCGAACTGCGCCGCCGCCAGCAGCCCGCCCATGAAGACGAGTGAAACGAGCGGCCAATCGGTACGAGTCATGGCCTCCGGATGACAGACAGCCGACCGCTTGGCGAGGGCGATCCGCCCTCGGTTCGGCCGCCCAGGACCGGGTCCCGCGAAGATCGCGCGCCATGGGGCTTCGAAATATGCTATGACCCCCATGGCGGAGGCCCGATCAGCCGGCCGCCGATCTTGGCATATCCGCCTGCGCAGCGACGGCTGCGGGCGCCTATGCTGGCGGCAGACTTGCCGCGCCGCGCCCGCCTCGAAGGGGAATTTCAGACGGGACCGGGCGCCCATTCGGGAGGAGAACCGATGTTTGCGAGAGTCACACCATTCAAAATGAAGAAGGAAAGCCGGGACGCGATGATCCAGCTCATGCATGAGCTGAAATCCGACATCATGGCGCTGCCGGGGATCCAGCATTTCATCAACGTCATCGACGACGAGGGCCGAGGCTACGTGATCTCGATGGTGGAAAGCCGCGAGGTCTCGGACGCCAATGCCGACAAGGTCCGCGCGCTCTGGGCCAAGTTCGCGGATCATCTCGAATCGCAACCCCTGCCAGAGGGCTACGAGGTCGTCGCCGATTGGGACAAGGTCACCGCCTGACCCCAGGACGGACCTACAGGTCATCGTCCGACGGCCCAAGGCACAGACGACTGGTTGGCGCCCCCGTGGCGCTAACCGCCGGGCTTCGCGGCCCAGACGATCGCGAACGGCTGAAAGCCGTGGAGCGTACCGGCCGCCATTCGGCGGTCGTACTCGACCTCGAGCGCGTCCACCAAAGCCGCCCCGATAAGCCCCCGCTCGACCAACGCGCGGCCGCCCATCGTCACCCAGACCTTCATCTGCGCTGTATCCGTGACAAGCCGCGTCTCCACCCGCATCGAGGTCCGCGACAGCCCCGCCCCCTCGATCAGCCGGCCGAGCCGCGGGACGAGATGTGGATCCGTCACGAAATGCCCCACGAAGGCATCTCCGATCGTCGCCAGCGGATCGATCGCCCCGCCACTCAGCGTCGCCTTAGAGAAATCCACGTCGCAGACCACGAGGCGACCGCCCGGCCGCAGCACACGATGGGCCTCGGCCAAGAAGGCCGCCGGGTCTTCCACGTGGGTGAGGAGGGTGTGCATGACGACGAGGTCCAGGCTCCCCTCGTCGAAGGGAAGCGCAAGCCCACCCGTCTCCTCGAAGCGCAGGTTCGGGAGGTCCCGCGCAAGCTCGCGGGCCCGGGCGACCATCTGCGGCGTGGGCTCGATGCCGACGACCTCGCCCCCTGGCATCCGAGCCGCGATCCGGCGGCAGATCGGTCCGGTTCCGCTGCCCACCTCGATGGCGCACCCGATGCTCGGCCAGTCGATCTCGTCCAGATACCCATCGATGATGGCGGCCATCGCCGGGTCGGCCGCCCGCTCTTCCAAGGTGACGAGGAACGTGTCGATCACCGCCTGATCGGCGTGGGCGAGGTTCTGAAAGGGATCTGTCATGGCGGGCCTCCAATTGAGCCCCGCCAGACTAGCATAACCGCTTAGAAGTGTATGGCCCGCCCATCCGCGTCCAACACGCTCTCATGCATCATCTCCGACAGGGTCGGGTGCGGGAACACCGTATGGGCCAGATCTTCCTCGGTGGTCTCAAGCTGCCGGCCGACCACATATCCCTGGATCAGCTCGGTCACCTCGGCCCCGATCATATGCGCGCCCAGCAATTCGCCGGTCTCCTTCGAGAAGATCGTCTTCACCATCCCCTCCGGCTCGCCCAGCGCAATGGCCTTGCCGTTCCCGATAAACGGAAAATGCCCGACCTTGATGTCGTGTCCGGCCTCCTTGGCCTGGGCCTCGGTTAGCCCGACGGACGCCACCTGCGGATGGCAATAGGTGCAGCCCGCGATGCTTTCGGGGCGGACGGGATGCACGTCGTTCTTGCCCGCGATCAGCTCGGCCACCATGACGCCCTCATGGGACGCCTTGTGCGCCAGCCAGGGCGCACCGGCGATGTCGCCGATGGCATAGACGCCCTCGACCCCGGTCCGGCAATACTCGTCGGTGACCACGTGGGATTTCTCGACCGTCACGCCGGCCTCGTCCAGGCCCAGCCCCTCGACATTGCCGACGATCCCCACGGCCGAGATCACCGTGTCGAACTCATGCGTCTCGGCCTTGCCGTTCGACTCGATGGTCGCCACCACCTTGTCCTTCTGGCGATCCAAGCCCTTCACGATGGCCTTTTGCAGGATCGTCATCCCCTGCTTCTCGAACTGCTTCTTGGCGAAGGCCGAGATCTCCTCGTCCTCCACCGGCAGGATCCGGTCCATGACTTCGACCACACTCGTCTCGGCGCCCAGCGTGTTGTAGAACGACGCGAACTCGATCCCGATCGCGCCCGACCCGATCACCAGCAACTTCTTCGGCATATGCGGCGGCTGCAACGCGTGCTTGTAGTTCCAGACCCGCTCGCCATCGGCCTCCAGCCCCGGCAGGTTCCGCGCCCGCGCGCCCGTGGCGACGACGATGGCCGGCGCCGTCAATTCCTCGACCCCCTTGTCGGTCTTGACCGAGACCTTGCCCGTCCCGGCCAACTTGGCCTCGCCCATGATCGTCGTGACCTTGTTCTTCTTGAACAAATGCCCGATCCCGCCCGACAACTGCTTGGCCACGCCCCGCGACCGCTTGACCACGGCGTCCAGATCGTAGTCGATCCCGTCCGCCTTCAACCCGAACTCCTTCGCCCGATGCATCAGATGAAACACCTCGGACGAGCGCAGCATCGCCTTCGTCGGAATGCAGCCCCAATTCAGGCAGATCCCGCCCAGATGCTCCCGCTCGATGCAGGCCGCCTTCAGGCCCAGCTGCGCCGCGCGGATCGCGGCCACGTATCCGCCGGGACCGGCGCCGATCACGATGACGTCGAAGGATTGGGCCATGGGGTCACTCCTCAAGGGTCGTTCACCCTTGAACTATCGGCCCCACGCCCCGATTGAAACCCCGGCCCGATGCCGCAGGGTCAGGCCCGCTCTGCGTCCCGCGCAACCTTCCAACGGACCCAGCCCACGAACATCAGGGCGGCCGCCGCCAGGGCCACGAAATACCCCACCGGGATCAACCAGGTCGGCCAGCCCGTGGCGGACACCACGTATTTCAACGCGAACCCCGCGACCATCAGCACCACCGATATCCACGCCAGCGGCGAATGGGTCAGATAGCTTCGGGTCATGGGTCCTCTCCTTCGGGTCAGGCGTTGGCTTGTAACTCCCGAACAACTGATCCGTATCCGCCGGCGTTCAAGAACGCCGCCTCGCAGGCGCGGCTGATCCGGCCCAGCACGTCGTTGCGGAACGGGAAGCGGCCGAACTTGCGGATCACCTCGCGATGGGCCCGCGCATGCAGCAAGGTCTGCGGCGCCTCCATCCGGGTCGCGATCAGGCGCACGGCCCGGTCCTGGTCGGTCACGCATTCGCTATGGGCCAGCGGCATGTAGAAGAATTCCCGCGCCGGCGGCTCGATCCGCAGATCCAGGCCCCGCTTGATCCCCTGCTTGGCCGCCTCGCGCGCCAAATTGTCGGTGGAAAACGCCTGGGCCGAGCCGCGGAACATGTTGCGCGGAAATTGGTCGGTCAGGATCAGGAAGGCCAGGCATCCGCGCGGCGACGGCCACCAATGGTCCAGCGCACCGATCTGCGCCGCCTCCCACATCTGCTTGAACCGCGTGCGGATCTCCGCATCCAGGGCCTCGTCCTGCTTATACCAGTCGTCGGGCCCGCATTCCTCCAGCCAAAAGGCCAGAACGTCTTTCGGATCATGAGTCATAATACTCTCCGTTCCCCTTAAAATAGACTCACTATGGCACATGACTCTCACCTAGTCCTCTCTTTCCGCTACGTTTTGTTCTTCCCAGCCGCCAACCATTGTCCCAATTGTCACAGGTGTGGTCGCCATCGGGGCCATGGCGACGAATTGCATCGCCTCGTCGCCCTCGGCCAAAACGACCGCCGGGCGCTGGATCATCCGCCAGGCCGCATATCCCGCCAGCGCCACCATCAAGGCGCCCAGATAGACGAAATAGCCCGACGGCCCGACGATCTGGATCAGCCACCCCGCCGCCAACGGTCCCACCGTGGCCGCCGCGCCGTTGATAAACAGCAGCCGGGCCGATGCGGCGGCCATGTCTTCGGGTTGCAGGTAGTCGTTCGTATAGGCCAGCAGCATCGAATAGATCGGGTTCGCCATGCCGCCATAGACGAAGATCACGGCGACCAACCCCCAGAACCCGCCGATCCCCAGCCAGCCCACCAGGGCGGCCACGACCGAGATCAGGGCCGCGATCAAGATCAGCCGCCGCCGGTCGACCCGGTCCGACAGCCAGCCCAGCGGGTATTGCAGAACCAGCCCCCCGACCGAGATCGCGGCCGCGAAAATCGCGATCTGCCCCACGCTCATCCCCGATTGCGCGCCGTAGACGCCCGCCATTCCGTAAAGCCCCGCGAACACTCCGCCCAGCAGCAGCACACCCACGCAGCCCAGCGGCGACACGCGATAGATCTCGACGAGGGACAGGGGCTTGGCGCTCTCGAAGGGCGGGACCGGCGTGGCCGATAGCAGGATCGGCGCGAAGCTGAGCGACACCAGAACGGACACGATGATGAACAGGTTGTAGCCGGCGGGATCCCCCGACGCGAAAATCGCCTGGGCGGCGATGATCCCCACCATCTGCGCGATGATGTAAAGCGACAGGGCCCGGCCCCGCGTGGCGTTGGTCGTGGTGTTGTTCAGCCAGCTTTCCGCGACGATGTAGACCCCGCAGAAACAGAAGCCCAGCAGCACCCGCAGCACCGCCCAGCTGACCCATTGGGTCAGTGCCGGATACAGGATCAGCCCCGCGCTCGCCAGCGACCCCAGGGCCGCGAAGACCCGCACATGGCCGACCCGCCGGATCAGCGGCGGCACGAATTGCGATCCCAGCAGGAAGCCCGCGAAATAGCCCGCCATGACAATGGACATGGCGCTGGTCGAGAACCCCTCCACCTCGCCCCGGACGCCCAAAAGCGTGCCCTGCACGCCGTTGCCGATCATCAGCAGCGTGACCCCCAAAAGCAGGGCCCAGGAGTTCCGGATGACGGGAAGCATGATGGCCTCGCAGGGGTCTCTGCGCCCGCCGCTACGCCCGCCGACATGCCGCGTCTAGAGCGAAAGCGACATCCCCTGAAGATGGCGTTTCATCCCCTGATTCTTTGCCTGTTTCCCCCGGAAAAACCGGGTTCGGCGACCGCTTGCGCCGGGGGGCAAGCCCCCCGGTCCGGCACCGTGCGGATCCGGCATATGGCCCCGCGGCGTCTACAACCGCTCCGCCCCGAACGTGTCGCAGGCATTCGGGTCGCCCGTCTCGTAGCCGATGGCGAACCAGCGCTGGCGCTGGTCGGACGTGCCATGGGTGAAGCTGTGCGGGTTGACCGCCCGCCCAGCGCGGGCTTGCAGGTAGTCGTCGCCGATCCGCTTGGCGGCATTCAGCGCCTCGTCCAGATCGCCGGGCTCCAACAGATCCGCAACGTTGCGGGCCCAGACGCCGGACAGGCAATCGGCCTGAAGTTCGATCATGACAGAGATCCGGTTCGACTCCGCCTGGGACGATCGGGACCGGATGCGATTGGCCTCGGCCAGGATGCCGAGCTCCTGCTGGATGTGATGGGCGACTTCGTGGGCGATGACATAGGCGGCGGCGAAATCGCCACCCGCGCCAAGCTGCCGGGACATGTAGGCGAAGAAGGCCGTGTCCAGATACGCCCGCTCGTCGGCCGGGCAATAGAACGGCCCCGTGGCGGCTTGGGCCCCGCCGCAGGCCGATTGCGTGGCGCCCGAAAACAGGACCAGCGCGGGCGGCTCATACGGTGCGCCGAAGGCTTGCGGATAGATGTCGGCCCAGACGTCCTCGGTCGTCGCCAGGACCCGCGACGCGAAATCCCCGGCCGCCCGTTCCTCGGCCGACAGCTCCCGCGATTCGGCGGGGCGCGACTGGGACGGGTCCGGATCGTTCAGAAGCGGCGTCAGATCGACGCCCAGGAAATAGGCGATGGCCACAACGGCCAAGGTTCCGATCCCGCCGAAGCCGGCCACCTTGCGCCCCGCGCCGCGGCGGTCGATCACGTTCCGGCTGGCACGTCGGTTGCGCAGACGCATCGGCGGACTCCTTTGGGTCGGGTCTCCATCCGGGATAGATCGGATAGAGATATCTTACGAATGCGCCAACCGGCGCCCTGGTTCCGTCGGCGGCCTCGGATCGGGCCGGGTCGCGACGTTCTGTACAAATTGTGAAACGGGCCTTCGGAAATGACCCCAATTCGTGAATTTCAGCCCGTCCGGGGCGGCAGAAGCAGCGACGCGTCGCCGTAGCTAAAGAACCGATAGCCTTCGCTTACCGCATGGGCATAGGCCGCCAGCATCCGGTCCCGGCCCATCAGGGCCGAGACCAGCATCAGCAGCGTCGATTGCGGCAGGTGGAAGTTCGTCATCAACCCGTCGGCGGCCCGGAACGCGAAGCCCGGATAGATGAAGATATCCGTATCTCCCTGAAAAGGCTTGATCCTTCCCGATTGCGCCGCCGTCTCGATCAGCCGCAGAGCGGTCGTCCCCACCGGAATGATCCGCCCGCCCGCCGCCTTCGTGGCCCGCATCGCCGCCGCCGCTTCGGGCCGCACCTCCCCCCATTCCGCATGCATCCGGTGCGTCGTCACATCCTCGACCTTCACCGGCAAGAACGTCCCCGCGCCCACATGCAGCGTCACGTCGGAAAAATCTATCCCCTTGTTTTTCAAGGCATCCAAAAGCTCCGCATCGAAATGCAGACTTGCCGTCGGCGCCGCCACGGCGCCCGCATGCCGCGCCCAGATCGTCTGATAATCGTCCCGATCCGCGGCATCCGGCGCGCGCTTCGATGCGATATAGGGCGGCAACGGCATCTGCCCCGCGGCATCCAAGGCGGCCTGCAACGCCGCGCCGTCGCGGTCGAATTGCAGCGTAACGTCTTGATCTACTTCCGAAACTTCGGCTGTCAATCCGTCCGCGAACGCGACCCGATCCCCCACGCGCATCTTCCGCAGCGGCTTGCCCAAGGCCCGCCAGCGCCCGCCGGGCAGCGGGTCGGTCAGCGTGAACTCCACCTTGGCCCGCCCCGATCCATCCGACGTCTCGCGCACCCGCTCGCCCGTCAACCGCGCCGGTATCACCTTGGTATCGTTTAGAATAAGCCGGTCCCCCGGCCGCAACCAATCCACCAGATCGGTCACCCTCCGGTCATGCAAACGATCCCCTTCGACCACCAACAGCCGCGCCGACGACCGCGGCCGCGCGGGCCGCGTGGCAATCAGATCGTCCGGAAGATCGAAATCGAAGTCGCTCAACTGCATGGCGCGCCGCCTAACAGACCGCCCGACCGTCAGGAAGGCGGCGGCCTCCGGAAGATTTCCCGGAACACGCCAGGCGTCAGGATGGACATGGGGTTCACCCCGACCCTGGGATTGTCCACCGATCCGACCAGCCGGTAGGTGAAGCCGAACAACCCTTCGTCCTGGCGGGCGAACAAGGCGCCAAAAAGACCGTTCACCAAATAGATGGGCGAGACCACGCCCTGCATGTCCAATTGCCGCGAGCCGAGATCGTAGGTCCCGTCGGCCGTGATCGACATGGAGGGTCCCACCGCGCTCGCGCGGCGCACGGCGATGTCTGCGGGGCGCAGGATGAAGTCGCTTTCGACGGTGGAAAAGAACAGCCCGTCGCCGGTCAGCTGCTCCAGGATCCCCACGACCGACAGCGTCTGCAACAACGAGGCCAGCGCCGGCACGTCCCGCACCCGCACATCCCGGATCCGCAAAGCTCCGCTATAGGTGCCGGATTGGCCCGTCCTCTCCAGCGTCAGCGACAGCGTCCCGCCCCGCGCGTCCCGGAACAGCCCGGCCGATTGCAGCACGCCGCCGGCATTCGCCCCGCGAATGCGCAGGGTGGTCGTCCCGTTGGGCCGCGTCAGCTCGCCCGCGACCGGTTGGCCGCCATTGATGCGCGCGGTGAAGGTTCCCTGCCCGCTGGCCAGGCTGGCGCGCAGGTCGGTCAGCGAGATCGAGTCGGTCACGGCCAAGGAATTCAGCGCGACCTCCAGCGGGGCGGGGCTGGGCGGCCCGTCGCCCTGCCCGAACGGGGCGCCGCGCAGATCCGCGCGGCCCGACCGCACGGTGATGCCCGGCGCGGCGCCCGCGCCGCGCCCCGTCAGCGTCACGCCGCCATCGAACCAGGACGTGCGCACCCGGTCGAACCGCGCCTGATCCAACGTCCCGTTGGGCCGGATCGAAATCGACCCGGCCGCCGCCAGGCCCGGCGCATCGAGCGACAGCGACCGGACCAAGGGCGGCGACGACAGCCGGGTCGCGATGTCGAACCGCGCGCCCGTCCCGGGCCCCTTGGACCAGCCCAGGGCGGGCAGCGCCACCGCCAGCCCGCGCAGATCGCTGGAGGCGGTCAGCTCGGCCGGTTGGCCGGGCGGCAAGCGGATCGAGATGTCGGCCCGCGCCTCGCCCCGCAGACTCAGCGCTTCGACGCGCACGCCCAGCCGGGCCAGCCCGTCGGGCGTGGCCAGGATCGAGCCGGTCACCAGACCCGGATCCAGCGGCGGCCCCGGCGGGGGCGGCGGCGCTTCGGGGTCGATGGGCACGGTCGACCGGGGCGGCAGGGTCTGACGCCAGGTGCCCGAAAAGGGCACGCCTTCGAAGGTCAGATCGCCCGTTATCTCGACCGCCGCCGGACTGGCGATCAGCGACAGGCGATCGGCCAGGATCGCGCGGCCGGGCACCACGTCCGATGTCTCCACGTCGATCAGCGCGGCCTCCACCTGCCAGTCGATATCGGCCGGCGAATTGCCTTTCCGCAACGGCCATTGGGCGGTGATCAGGGCCTCGACCTGCCCCGACGCCAGCGTCCGCGTCCGATCGAGCCGGTCCAGCAGGCGCAGCGGCCGGTTGTTGAGCAGGGCCAGCACGTCCGTCATGTCGCCCACCGCCCGCACGGTGACGTCGGCCCGGGGCGGGCGCGCCGTCAAGTCGGAGATGACGATCCGGCTACCGTCCAGGCGCGCGCTGCCCGTCTCGGCGGTGCGCGCGTCGCCAGGTCCCAGGGCGGGAACGATGCCTTCGTCCAGGCGGGCCGTCAGCCGCCCGCCATCCAGCTGCACGACGCCGGTTGCGGATTCGGCGGGCGGCATGAACCGCATGAAACGGAAGGTCGCCTGCTCGAAGCCCAGGTTGGCCAGCGCCTCGGGCGGCTGGCCCGGTTCCAGCCGGACGGCGGCGGTGACGTCCTTGGCCATCCCGCCCCGAAGGTTGTTGGTGACCCAATTGCGCGCCTGCACCTGGATCTCGGGCGGCCAAAGCGCCACCACCTCGCGCACGGCCATGCGCGGGATCTCGGCCCGCAGCGCGCCGTGCAGGCCGTCGGCCTCGAACCGCATCCGCCCCGACAGGCGCGCGGTGCCCGACGGCCCCGTCACCATGGCCTGCCCGATCCGCAGGGCCAGCGGAGTCTGGGTCAGCTGGGTCTCGATCAGCCCCGACTCGAACTCGACCCGCCGTTCGAGCAGATCCTCGGGGTCGAAGATCGTCTCGCCCAAATTCAGCTGCATCTGGATCGGGCCCGTCACGCCCTCCTCCAGGATGACCTGCCCGGTCGCGCTGGCCGACAGATCGTCGGACGATGCCTCGATATCGGTCAGCCCGATCCGATCGCTGCCCAGGTCCCAATCGAAGCCCACGGCGGCCCGGTCCAGCCGCAGGCGCGGGCGGTCGACCAGGACGGCGTCGGCCAGCTCCACCCGGCCCCGCAGCGGCCCGGCCGTCCCGTCATCGGCGATGTTGATGGTGCCGACCACACCCGCCCGGCCCGCCACCAGGGTCAGGGCCGGAACCTCGGGCAGAAGCTCGGCCAAATGCGACAGCGGCACGCCCGTCAGCGAGACACGGGCCGCCGCGCCGAGGGTGCCGCGTTCCAGCGTGACGGCCAGGTTCGCGGTCGCCGACCGGGTGGGCAGCCGCAGCAGCAGGGCGATGACCGCTTCGCCGGTCTCGTTGCGCACCAGGGTCAGGGTGCCGTCGTCGATCTGCTGGGCCAGGCCGGTGATCGCATCCGATAGCCCCACGCGCACGTCGTCGATCCGCAACTCGTTCAATTCGGCCAGGACCGGCGACGCCAGGGCCGCGTCGAACAGGGCCAGCCAGGCCGCCGGCGCCGTGGGCAGCGCGCCGACGCCGCCACCGCCGGTGCCGAAGGTGAACCGGCCCTCGGCATCGCGGCCGATTTCCAGGGCCACCCCCTCGACCGCGATGTTGCGCGGGCGCAGCTTTCCCGTCAGCAACGCGCCCGCATCCAGGGCCACCCGCGCATCCGGCAGTGTCAGGACCGGCCGGTCGCCCTCGGTCAGCCGGACCCCGCTCACCCTGAGCCGCAAGGCGGGATCTTCTCCGTCGAAGGTCAAGGCGACCGCGCCGATGGACAGGTTGCCCGCGGGCAGGCCCCGGTCCACCTGCATCTCGATCCGGTCGACCGCCCAATCGGGCAAGGCTAACTCGCCCTGGGTCAGCCGGAAGGCGATCGCCGCGGCGAAGACGATGACCACCACCAGCGGCATGGCCGCGATGTGCAGAAGCGAATGGACGGACCGGCGAACGCTCATAAGTCTTACCTTGACCCGTCGGGGTCCCGGTTCCAAGTCCAGCCTCACCCCCAGCGCCAAGGAGACGTTCCATGCCCGATATCGGCCAGCCCGCCCCCGCCTTCACCCTGCCCCGCGATGGCGGCGGCACGGTGTCCCTGTCCGATCTGACGGGCAAGCAGGTGGTCCTGTACTTCTACCCCAGGGACGACACGCCCGGCTGCACCAAGGAAGGCATCGCCTTTTCCGAGGCCATCGCCGATTTCGACGCGGCGGGCGCCGTCGTGGTCGGCGTGTCCAAGGACACCGCCGCCAAGCACGACAAGTTCATCGCCAAGCACGATCTGAAGGTCATCCTGGCCTCGGATGCCGAGGGAACGACCTGCGAGGATTACGGCGTCTGGGTCGAGAAGAACATGTACGGCAAGAAATCCATGGGCATCGAGCGGGCGACCTTCCTGATCGGCACCGACGGGCTGATCAGGCAGATCTGGCGCAAGGTAAAGGTGCCCGGCCATTCCGACGCCGTGCTGGAGGCCGTGCGCGCGTGATCCCCCTGTCCCAGGCGGCGGTGGACGTGCTGACCACGGCCGATCCGCGCGCGAAGGCCGCCGCATCGCGCCGGCACGCCGCCGCCTGGTTCTCCGCCCGCGAGGGGAACCTGCCCGACATCGGGCAGGCGGCCCCGCCCGACCGGCCCGCGCGCCCCGCCCACCCCCCGCTGCTGGACCCGCGCGACGTGCCGCGCCGCCGCCCCGGCTCGCCCGAGGGGCGCATCGCGCTGCTGCACGCGGTCGCGCATATCGAGCTGAACGCGGTGGATCTGCATTGGGATATCATCGCCCGCTTCGCCGCAACTCCGATGCCGCCCGGCTTCTACGATGATTGGGTCCGCGCCGGCGACGAAGAGGCCAAGCATTTCGGCCTGATGGCCGATTGCCTGGAGGCCGCCGGCAGCCATTACGGCGCCCTGCCCGCCCATGCGGGCCTGTGGCGCGCGGCCGAGGACACCAAGGACGACCTGATGGCGCGGCTGGCCGTGGTGCCCATGGTCCTGGAAGCGCGCGGCCTGGATGTCACACCGGGCATGATCGCGGTGTTCCGCAAGGCCCGCGCCGACGACGCCGTCGCCGCGCTGGAGACGATCTATGCCGAAGAAGTCGGCCACGTGGCCTATGGTTCCAAATGGTTCCACTTCCTATGCGGCCGCCACGACCTGGACCCCAAGGATGTCTTCCACGATCTGGTCCGGCGCCATTTCCATGGCCAGTTGAAGCCTCCCTTCAACGAAGAAAAGCGGGCCGAGGCGGGCCTGCCGCCGGATTTCTACTGGCCACTGACGGAAACAGTCTGAAACAATCTGGTCCATTGTTGCCCCATCGGCACAGATTTATGGGATCGGCGGCAGGAATCTGCCAACGGGCTTGCGGCATATCCATCGATCGGTGCTGAAGCTTGCCCCCCGTCCGGGCCCCGCATACAAGCACCCGGCATAACGGCCTCTGGGGACAAGATGAGGCCTTGGTACGGAACGGCTCGTGCGACGCTCACCGCGCGGCAGGAACGAACGGGGAGACGGGACGTGAAACAACGCCTGTCGGACAGGGTAAACGCGCGCCTGGAGCGGCATTTGCCCGAGCAGCGGCTCTTCATGAAATCCGAAGCTGGCACCCGCTTCGTCCGAATGCGGCCCCTGACGCAGGCTGGCATCCTTTTGGGCGGGGCCGTGCTGGTGGGCTGGACGGTGATCGTCACGTCGTTCTTCCTGATCGGCACAATTTCGTCCGGGTCGTCCCGCGACCAGGCCCAGCGGGCCACGCTGGCCTACGAGACGCGCCTGGCCGCCTTGTCGGAGGAACGCGACACCCGCGCCCGCGAGGCCGAACAGGCCCTGGACCGGTTCTATGCCGCACTGGACGAAGTCTCGAAGATGCAAAACGAATTGCTGGCCTCCGAACAGCGCCAGCGCGAATTGGAGACCGGGATCGGGGTGATCCAGCGCACGCTCAGCCGGACCATCGCAGAACGCGACGCCGCCCGGGCCGAAGCCTCGACCGTCCAGGCGCGCCTGGAAAACGCCCCGGAAGCCCTCGCCCAAGTCGAACGGATGTATGCCGACGCTTCGGCCACCGCCGCCCTGCTGGCCGAAGCGCTGGATGACACGGCGCTGCAACGGGACGAGGCCATCGTCGTCGCCGAAGGCGCCGGTGCCCAGATCGACCGCATGGAGGTCATCGCGGAGCTGACGGCCGAACGCAACGACCGCATCTTCTCGCGCCTGGAAGAGGCGTTGGAAACCTCGCTGGAGCCGCTGGAGAAGGTCTTCTCCCGCTCCGGCATCTCGCCCGACGCGCTGCTGGACACGGTGCGCCGGGGCTATACCGGCCAGGGCGGCCCGTTGGAGCCGCTGGTCCTGTCGACCCGCGGCAGCGATCCGACCGAGTTCGACCTGGATACCGAGCGGGCCAATCGCCTGCTGGATCGGCTGAGCGAAGTGGACATGTATCGCATCGCCGCCGAAAGCCTGCCGCTGGCCCATCCGGTGCCTGGCGCCCATCGCCGCACCTCCGGCTTCGGACCGCGCTGGGGCCGCATGCATTCGGGCCTGGATTTCGCGGGCTCGCGCGGCAGCGCGATCCACGCCACGGCGGAAGGGGTCGTGACCCATGCGGGATGGCAGTCGGGATATGGTAAACTGGTGAAGATCCAGCACCCGCTCGGGTTCGAGACCCGCTACGCCCATCTCAATCGCATCCGCGTCAACGTCGGGGAAAGGGTCTCGCGCGGCGAGCGCATCGGTGATATGGGAACCACCGGACGGTCGACCGGCGTGCATCTGCATTATGAAATCCGCAGAGGCGGTCGCGCCCTGAACCCAGCCACCTTCTTAGATGCAGGCGAAGATGTTTTCTAAATCCAAAGTGAACCAGCCCGGCGGCGACGCCGAAAAGCCCACCCCGCCCGCGGGCACCGGTGCCTCCGCCGCGCCGCCGTCCAAGCCCGCGGGGCTTGAATTGGGCGCCGGAAGCTCTGCCATGAAGCCGAAAGTCCCACCCTCGTCGTTGTCCGGCGACCTTCATATCAAGGGCGATATCACCACGTCGGGCGACATCCAGGTCGAGGGCGAGGTGGAAGGAAACATCCAGGCCCACCTGCTGACCGTCGGCGAAGGCGCCACGGTACGCGGCGAATGCATTGCCGACGACATCGTGGTCAACGGCCGCGTCATCGGCCGTGTGCGTGGCCTGAAGGTTCGCCTGACATCGACCGCGCGGGTCGAGGGCGACATCATCCACAAGACCATCGCCATCGAATCGGGCGCCCATTTCGAAGGCGCGGTCCAGCGCCAGGAAGATCCGCTTGGGTCCAAGAAGGGGGCGGCACCGGCCGCCGGGGCCCCGAAACCGGCAGAGCCGGCAAAGCCCTGACACGACCTCGCCACCCGGCATGAGCGACGCGACGCGGACCCCGCCCCCTGACCGGAGCGGGGTTCATCCGTTTCCGGGCATCGACGACCGCGCCGTCCGCCGCCGCCGCCCCGCGGTGGTGCTGGCGACCGTGGGATCCCTGGGCGATCTCTATCCCGTCCTCTCCGTCGCCCGGGCGCTGGTATCCGCGGGCTTCGAAGCGCGCCTGGCCTTGTCGCCCGAGGATTGCGAGACCGCCCGAAGCTGGGGCCTGCTGGCAGAGCCCATCGGACCGTCCCAGGCCGATACGGCCCAGCGCCTGGGCCTGAGCCGCGACCAGATCGCCGCCGCCGTTTTGCGGGACGCATCGCCCATGGTGAACGAGGTCCTGTTGCCGATGCTGCCTGATCTAGTGGCCGAACTGGCGCCGCTGATGGACGGCGCGGGCATCGTCGCGGGGACGACCTTCGCCCTGCATGCCGCCCTGGCGGCCGAACGGGCGGGCCTTCCCTACGTGCCGCTGATGCTGCAACCCATGATGACCCTGTCGGCCCTCGACCCGCCCCGCGCGCGGCGTTTCGGCGCCATGGCCGCCCAGCCCGGAACGGCGCTGACCAAGGCCTGGAACCGCGCCATCATGGGGCTGGGCCGGGCGACCCTGCGCCGTAAGCACCTGCGCGGCCTGAACGCCGTTCGCGCCGGTCTGGACCTGCCCCCCCATGCCGGCACGCCGCTGCTGGATCCAGGCCCCTCCGACGTGCCCCTGCGCCTGGGTCTGTGGTCCCCCCATTTCTCGCCCCCGCCGCCAGACGCGCCCGACGGACTGGAAATCATCGGCTTCCCCCCGGCGCCGGACGGCGATTTGGATTTCGACGTTCACAACTTCCTCGAATCGGGATCGCCGCCCCTGGTCGTCACCCTGGGCTCCATCGCCCAGGCCCTTGGCGGGGCCGACTTCTGGTCCGAAGCCGTGGCGCTGGCCCGCCGCATGGGCCTGCGCGCGATCCTGCTGCACGGCACGGCCCCGGTGCCCCAAGGCCCGGACATCCTGTCCCGGCCCTATATGCCCCACGCCCCGCTGTTTCCCAGGGCGGCGGCGATCCTGCACCATGGCGGGATCGGCACCACCGCCGAAGCGCTCCGCGCGGGCCGGCCGCAATTGGTCGTGCCGGTCGGCGGCGATCAGCCCGACAATGCCGCGCGGCTGGAACGGCTGGGCCTGGCCGCCACGCTGCCCATCGCTCGCTTCACGGCCGCCAAGGCTCATGCCGCCCTGGCGGCCCTCCTCGACCGGTTCGATTATGCGGCTGCGACCGATCTGGCCGCGAAGATCGCGGCCGAAACCGCCCCCAGCGAAGCTGCCCTGCGCCTGACCCAACTGGCCCGGCGACGCCGCTGAGGCGATGTGCCGGTCCCCGTCGCATGGGCCAGTGACCCCGCCCGACGGCCGAAGCCTATTCGGCCGTCGCATCCGCCCGGCTCTTGCCCGACGCGTCCGAGGCCAGGACCGAGGCCATGACCCCGTCCAGGTTCCCATCCAGCACGCCGCCCGTATCCGAGGTCTCGAACCCGGTGCGCAGGTCCTTCACCATCTGGTAGGGCTGGAGCACATAAGACCGGATCTGGTTGCCCCAGCCCGCATCCCCCTTGGCCTCGTGCGCCGCGTTGATCTCCGCGTTGCGGCGGTCCAGCTCCATCTGGTAGAGCCGCGATTTCAGCGCCTTCATGGCGATGTCGCGGTTCTGGTGCTGGGATTTCTCCGACGACGTGACCACGATGCCCGTGGGGATATGGGTGATCCGCACGGCGGAATCGGTCGTGTTCACGTGCTGCCCCCCCGCGCCCGACGACCGATAGGTGTCGATGCGGATATCGTTGGGCGCCACGTCGATCTCGATGTTGTCGTCCACCACCGGATAGACCCAGACCGAGCAGAACGAGGTGTGCCGCCGGGCGCTGGAATCGTAGGGCGAGATCCGCACCAACCGGTGCACCCCGCTCTCGGATTTCAGCCAGCCATAGGCGTTCTTCCCGCTGATCTTGTAGGCGGCGGACTTGATCCCCGCCTCTTCGCCCGGCGACATGGACTGCAATTACACGTCATAGCCGCGCTTCTCGGCCCAGCGGGTATACATCCGCGCCAGCATGTTGGCCCAGTCGCAGCTTTCGGTCCCGCCCGCGCCGGAATTGATCTCCAGGAAGGTGTCGTTCCCGTCCGCCTCCCCGTCCAGCAGCGCCTCCAGCTCCTTCTCGGCGGCGACATCGACCAGCTTGGCGATGGCGGCCTCGGCCTCGGCCACGACCTCGGCATCGGCCTCCATCTCGCCCAGCTCGATCATCTCGACATTGTCGGACGTGTCCCGCTCCAACGCCTCGATCCCGTCGATCCCGTCCTTCAACGCCTGCCGGTCGCGCATCAGCTTCTGGGCGCGCGCGGGATCGTCCCACAGCGTGGGATCCTCGATCATCGCGTCGAATTCTTCCAGCCGATGGGCCGCCGTCTCCCAATCCAGGCGCCGCTTCAGCAGCGCCACGGATTTCCCGATGGCCTCGACATTGTTCTGGACTTCGGCGCGCATGGAAAACTCCGGACCTGGCGTGGCCCGTCAGGTAACGCGCCCACGCCCCGGTCTCAAGGCCGGGCCCTAATAGAGCCCGCCCGACGACAATTGCCCGAACGTGGCCCGCGGCGGCACCACCACGCGGCGCCCGGTCGAGGTCTGCACCTCGGTGGCCTGGGCACCCGGCTCGTCGCCCTGGCCGCGCCCGAACAGCGGCAGATCGCTGGCCATGGCGAAGCCGCCGTCGATGATGACCCCACCGCCGGTGCCGAAGTAATCCTCGGCCCCGTCGCGGAAATATTCGGCGACCACATGGTCACCCGTCGCGGAATCCGGCAGGCGGGCGCCGGTATAGCGGTCGATCTTCACGAAATAGCCGCCCTCGGGCACCTCGAATTCGCCGCCGCCATATTCGGCGATGGCTTCCGTCATGAATTCGGTGAAGACCGGCCCGCACATGCCGCCGCCCGACGCGCCCGACCCCATGGACCGGGGCCGGTCATAGCCGATGTAACAGCCCGCCACGATCCGGGACGAGAAGCCCACGAACCAGACATCCTTAGCGTCGTTCGTCGTGCCGGTCTTGCCCGCGATCGGCACCGGCAGGTTCACGGTGCGCGCGGCGGTCCCCCGCTCGACCACGCCCTGCATCATCGAGGTCAGCTGATAGGCGGTGATGGCGTCCATCACCCGCTCCCGGTCGGAGACGATCCGGGGGCCGTACCCCTCGGACAGGGCGGCGAATTGCTCGCAATCCTCGCACCGCCGCTGGTCGTGGCGGTAGACCGTGCGACCGTAGCGGTCCTGGATGCGGTCCACCAGGGTCGGCTGCACCCGCTCGCCGCCATTGGCGAACATGGCATAGGCGGCGACCATCTTGTAAAGCGTCGTCTCCTGCGAGCCCAGCGAGTTCGCCAGCAGGTTGTCCATCCGATCATAGACCCCGAACCGTTCGGCATAGCGGCCCACGGTGCTCATGCCGACATCCTGGGCCAGGCGCACCGTCATCAGGTTCCGCGACCGCACGATGCCCGTCCGCAGGGGCGAGGGGCCGTAGAACCGGTTGGACGCGTTGGTCGGACGCCAGATCTCTCCGTTGCCCTGGTCGATCTCGATGGGTGCGTCCACGACGATGGTATTGGGCTGATACCCACTGTCCAGCGCGGCGGCATAGACGAAGGGCTTGAAGCTTGACCCCGGCTGCCGCGTCGCCTGGGTGGCGCGGTTGAAGACCGAATGCTGATAGCTGAAGCCGCCCTGCATGGCGATGACGCGGCCCGTATTGACGTCCATCGCCATGAAGCCGCCCTGGACCTCGGGGACCTGACGCAGGGACCAGCGCAGCAGGGTGCCGTCCTCGTCATTGGTCATCCGGCGCACATGGACCACGTCGCCCGGCTCGAAATTGGCGAAGAAGTCGCCGCGCATCCACTGGATGTCCTCGCGGGGGACGGCGACCGGCTCGGCCTCGTCCTCGACGCCGACGGTCAGGGTCTGATCGGCGATGTCCAGCACGACCGCCACCTGCCAGGGATTCTCCAGGAAGATGTCGCGCGCAACATCCGCGTTGGCCAAGGCCGCGCGCCATTGCGCCGGATCGCCCAGCGTCTCGGCCGGGATGGTTTCGCCCGTGCCGCGCCAGATGCCCTGGCCCCGGTCGAACCGCTCCAGCGCGGCGCGCAGCGCCCGCGCGGCGACGGCCTGCATCTCCCGGTCGATGGTGGCGCGGACGGTGAAGCCCTGGGTGAAGAACTCCTCTTCGCCGAAATCCTGCGTCAGCTGGCGCCGGATCTCGTCGGTGAAGTAATCGCGCGGCGGCAGCGCCGCCTTGAACGGCGGGTAATGCCCCGATTGGACGGTCAGCAGCGGCTTGGCCTGGGCCGTCTGCATCTCACCCTCGGTGATGTAGCCGTTCTCGAACATCTCGCGCAGCACGAAGTTGCGCCGGTCGATGGCCCGCTCGACCTGCCGGACGGGGTGATAGCGCGACGGCGCCTTGGGCAGGATCGCCAGATAGGCGGCCTCCTCCAGGGTCAGATCGCTGAGCGTCTTGTTGAAATAGGTCTGGGACGCGGCGGCCACGCCATAGCTGTTCTGGCCCAGAAAGATCTCGTTCATGTAGAGTTCCAGGATATCGTCCTTCGACAGCGTCTCCTCGATGCGGGACGCCAGGATAATCTCCTTCACCTTCCGCTCGAAGCTGCGATCCGACGACAGAAGGAAGTTCTTCATCACCTGCTGCGTGATCGTCGACGCCCCGCGGATATCCCGACCCCGCGACTGCACCGCATCGACGGCCGCCGCCACCATGCCCCGCGGGTCGTATCCGGCGTGGATGTAGAAGTTCTTGTCCTCGGCCGAGATGAAGGCTTCCTTCACCAGGTCCGGGATTTCGTCAGCCGGGGCGAACAGGCGCCGCTCGCGGGCGAATTCGTCCATCAGACGGCCTTCGCCGGAATAGATCTGGCTGATCGTGGGCGGCGTGTATTGCGACAATTGCTCGTGGTTGGGCAGGTCGCGGCCATACATCCACAGGACCGCCCCGACCGAGATCGCGAAGGCGATCACCCCCAGCGTCACCGCCGAAAACAGCCCCCCGATGGTCGACAGGACGAACATCCCGACGCCTTGCAGCGCCGTCAGCATGGCGCCGCCCGCGGCCTTCATCGCTTTACTGGTCATCTACCGCTCTCCGATCCCGATCTTTCGGGTTGCCGCAACATAAACCGCGCCAGCCGCCGCGTCAAAGCTGCCGCAGGGCCAAGCGGCGGCTCATCGCCGCAGGCGCAGGGCGTCGGCGGCGTCGGAAATGGCCCAGGATTCAACGCCTCGCAGGATCGCCGTGGCCATCCGGGCCCGCCAGTCCGGCGATAGCAGGTTCGCCAGATCCGCACCCGACGACATGAAGCCCAGTTCCAGCAGCACGGTCGGAATGTCGGGCGCCTTCAGCACGGTGAAGTTCGCGCCCAGCCGGGGCCGCTTGTGCAGGTCGATCCCCGCCGCGCCGATCTGCTCCACCAAAGACGCGGCCAGCGCCTCGGATCGGGGCGCCGTCTCGGCCCGGGCCAGCTCGATCAGGACCTGCGCGATCTCGTCCCCGGATTCCGGCAGATCCACCCCCAGCAGCAGATCCGCCGTGCCCTGCCGCTGGGCCAGCTCCGCCGACAATTCGTCGGCGGGCGCATCGGTCAGCGTGTAGACCGTCGCCCCGTCGGCCCCGCCCCCAGCGACAGCGTCGGCATGGAGCGAGATCATCAGATCCGCCCCCGCCGCCCGCGCAATGGCCGGCCGACCCCGCAGGGCAACGAACTCGTCCGTCTCGCGGGTGAACACCACCCGATGCCCCTCGCGCCGCAGAACCTCGGCCAGTTCGCGGGCGAAGCGCAGCATCATCTCAGCTTCGGTCACCCCCTGGCGCTCGGCCCCCGGATCCACGCCGCCAT
Source organism: Pseudomonadota bacterium (assembly GCA_039033775.1). Taxonomy (GTDB): domain Bacteria; phylum Pseudomonadota; class Alphaproteobacteria; order Rhodobacterales; family Rhodobacteraceae; genus Jannaschia. The sequence goes on from JBCCCB010000019.1 coordinate 21,842, forward strand.
GGCCGGGGTCCAGCGCCACCACCAGCGGCCGGTCCCCGGTCTGCCGGGGCCGCGTCGCCACGTCGGCGGCGACCTCGGGGATGTCCCAACCCTGCTGCACCAGCGGCCCGTCGGGCCCCTGCCCCGGCGCCGCCTCGACCCGGATGGCCGGGTCGGCCGTGGCCAGCCAGGCGCGTTCGATGGTCACCGGATCCTCCAGCACCAGCACCAGCCGCGTCCATCCCGGCGCCACCCGGCCCGACCGGATCTCGACCCCTTCCGGCGCGAAGCCGGGCGCCAATGCGCTCCAATCCACCTCGGATGTGTCCAGGACCAGGCGCGGCGGATCCGACAGCGTGAAAACCCGCCACGGCACCGGCTGGCTGATCGGGATCTCCAATTCCACGGCCCCGCGCCGCGACACCTCCATCTCCGCCGCGCCGGGCACGGCCCGGGCCACGAAATCCTGCGCCTGGGCCGGAAGGGCCAACAGCAGGGCCAACGCCACCCCCCTCATCGCGCCTGCCACCAGCGCTGAAGCCGCGACAGCCCCTCCTCGATATCCGCCGTGGCGCGGGCATAGCTGAACCGCAGCGTCCCGGCCCCGCGCGCGGGGTCGAAATCCAGGCCGGGCGTGGCGGCCACGCCGGCCTCCAACAACTCGGCCGCCAAGGCCAAGCTGTCCCCGGTCATCCCCGACACGTCGGCATAGACGTAGAACGCCCCGTCCGGCGGCGCGATCCGGTCGAACCCGGCGCGCGGTAGCCCGTCCAGCATCAGCGCGCGGTTCCGCGCGTAAACGGCCAGGTTCGCCTGCAACTCCTCCTCCGCGTCCATGGCATGCAGCGCGGCGATCTGACTGGCATGGGGCGCGCAGATGAACATGTTCTGGGCCAGCCGCTCGATGGTGCGCACATGATCCTCCGGCACGACCATCCAGCCGATCCGCCAGCCGGTCATCGAGAAATACTTTGAAAACGAGTTGATCACATAGACGTCGTCCGACAGCTCCAACGCGCTGACCGCGCGGCCCTCGTACTGGATCCCGTGATAGATCTCGTCCGAGATGAACGCCACGTCCCGCTCGGCGCAGGCTGCGATCAGCGCGCCCATGGCGCCCCGGTCCAGCATCGTGCCCGTCGGGTTCGAGGGCGACGCCACGATGAGGCCCGATAGGGCCGAAGAGATCTCCCCCGCCACCGGCTGGAACCGGTTTTCCGCCGAGGTCTCGATCCCCACCGCCTCCAGGCTCAGCGCCTTCAGGATCTGCCGATAGGACGGATAGCCCGGCAGCCCCAGCCCCACCTTGTCCCCCGCATCGAACAAGGCCGTGAACGCCAGCAAGAACGCCGCCGACGACCCCGCCGTCACCACCACCCGCTCGGGCGACAGGTCCACGCCGTACCAATCGGCGTAAAGCCGCGCGATCCGCGCGCGCAGTTCCGGCAGGCCCAAGGCCACCGTATAGCCCAGCGCGCCCGCCTCCATGGCCCGCGCCAGACCTTGCCGCGCCGCCAGCGGCGCCGGCGTCCCCGGCTGCCCCACTTCCATGTGGATCACGGACCGCCCCGCCGCCTCGGCCGCCCGCGCACGCTCCATCACGTCCATCACGATGAACGGATCCACCTGGCTGCGGCCAGATACCCGCCTTGCGCCCGACATGCGCCCCTCCGATACTGCTCCCGGCCCAGATGCCCCGACGCGCCCGTCGGGGTCAATCGGCCCTCCGGAGGACCGCCATGATCCGCCTTATCGTCACCGCGCTGCTGACCGTCGCCCTGGCCCTGCCCGCCCAGGCCCGCGGCGTGATCCGCGACGCCGAGATCGAATACGCCCTGCGCCAGGTCGCCCAGCCGATCCTACAAGCCGCCGGACTGCCCAATTCGACCCGGATCATCATCATCAACGACGACAGCCTGAACGCCTTCGTGGCCGACAGCCGGACGATCTTCCTGCATTCCGGCCTGATCATGCGGCTCGACAATGCCGCCCAGATCCAGGCCGTGATCGCCCATGAGGCCGCCCATATCGCCAATGGCCACCTGACGCGCCGCCCCGCCGCCGCGCGCAATGCTGGCAATATCGCCAAGCTGGGCCTGGTCCTGGCCGGGGTCGCCGCCGCCGCCGGAAACGCGCGCGCCGGCGCGGGCGTCGCCATCGGCTCGACCTCGTCGGCCATGCGGAACTTCTTCGCCCATACCCGCGCCGAGGAGGCCAGCGCCGACCAATCCGCCCTGCGCTACCTGGCCCAGGCTGGGGTCGACCCCAATGCCATGGCCGAGGTGCTGGAATTGTTCGCCGGCCAGGAGGTCCTGACTGTCGGCCGCCAGGATCCCTATATCCGCAGCCACCCCCTGTCCCGCGACCGCCTGCGCGCCGTCCAGGGCTATGCGGCGGCGGTCACACCCCGCCAGACCGACCGCCGCGCGGTCGAATATTGGTATGCCCGCTCCGTCGGGAAATTGTCGGCCTTCCTGCGCGCGCCGTCCTGGACGCTGCGCCGGGTGCGCGGGCAGCAGGGCGAAATCGCCACCCTGCGCCGCGCCGTCGCCCATCACCGGGAACCGAACCTGTCGCGCGCGCTCCAGAACATCGACAGCCTGATCGCGATGCGCCCAAACGATCCCTATTACCACGAACTCAAGGGCCAGTTCCTGCTGGAAGGCGGCCAGGCCGCCGCCGCCGTCGCCAGCTATCAGCGCGCCACCCAACTGGCCCGGCGTCAGCCTCTGATCGAGGCCGGGCTGGGCCGCGCCCTGATGGCTGCCGGGCGGTACTCCGATGCGCTGCCGGTGCTGGAACGCGCCCGCGCCCGCGACGGCTTCAATCCCAGCCTGCTGCGCGACCTGGCGACCGCCCATGGGCGGCTGGGCCAGCCCGGCCTGGCCTCGGTCGCGGCGGCCGAGCGCTATGCCTCGCTGGGCCGGATGGACGATGCCCGGATCAACGCCGAACGGGCCTCGGGCCTGCTGCCCCGCGGCTCGTCCGGTTGGCTGCGCGCCCAGGACGTCCTGTCGGCGGTGCCGGACCGCTGACGCAAAAAGGGGCGCCGCCGGGCGCCCCTTCCTCGGTCAAGGATAGTCGGCTCAGCTGCCGAACGACCACCAACCGCGCTTCTTCGGCTTCGCCTCCGCTTCGGTCCCTGCGGGCTCAGCCGCCACTTCAGGCTCGGACGTGGCGTCCGGTTCGGGCGCAGCCACGGCGGCAGCGGCCATCTCCGCGACCTCTGCGACCTCCTCCTGGGGGGGCTCCTCGGCCGATTGGGTCGGTGCGGGGGCCTTGGCCCGGGTCCGCGATTTGGCCTTGGGCTTCTCCGCCGGGGCCTCTTCGGTCACGGCCTCGGCCGGTCCCTCATCGGCTTGGGGTGCCGGATCGGCCTCGGGCGCTTCGGCCGTGCCGTCCTCGACCGGCTCGGCCTTCTTGCGCGACCGGCTGCGGGATCGCGACCGGCTCTTAGGCGCCTCGGCCTTGACCTCGTCCTCGGCCGGGGTCTCCGCCTCGGTGGTCCCGGGCGCGCCCTCGACCGGGGGCACCTCCGGGTCGGCGGCGCCGTTCGGCGTCTCGTCCGCGCTCTGATCGGACCCCTCGCCGCCCTCGCCGTTGGACGACTTCCGCCGCCGCGACCGCCGCCGCTTCTTCTTCCTCGGCGCGCCCTCATCGCCATCGGACCGGTCATCGGACCGCGCCTCGGCGGGCGCCTCCTCCTCGTCGGTCTCGGCCTCCGCCTCGATCACGTCGTCATCGTCGGACGGCACCCAGGACGTGTCCGTCCCCACCACGTTCGCCGCGGGCTTCGGGACCACGCGCGTCGCCGTCTTGAACTTCTCCAAGGCGGGCAGCTCGTCGCCGATCAGCGCCGGATCAGCCTCGATCCGCACTGCCATGCCATAGCGCTGCTCGATGCCCGCCAGATGCTCGCGCTTCTCGTTCATCAGATAATTGGCCACCTTCACCGGCAGCCGCATCAGGACCTCGCGCGACCGCTTGCGGCCACCCTCCTCCTCCAGCATCCGAAGCACCTGCAAGGCGATGGAATCGTCCGACCGGATCAGGCCCGTGCCGTGGCAATGGGCGCAAGGCTGCGTCGTCGCCTCCAGCATGCCGGGGCGCAGACGCTGGCGCGACATCTCCATCAGGCCAAAGCCCGAGATGCGGCCCACCTGGATGCGCGCCCGGTCGGTCTTCAAGGCGTCCTTCATCCGCTTCTCGACGGCGGCGTTGTTCTTGCGCTCGTCCATGTCGATGAAGTCGATGACGATCAGGCCCGCCAGATCGCGCAGCTTGGCCTGGCGCGCCACCTCGTCGGCGGCCTCCAGGTTGGTCTTCAGCGCCGTCTCCTCGATCGAGCCTTCCTTGGTCGCCTTGCCCGAGTTCACGTCCACGGCGACCAAAGCCTCGGTGATCCCGATCACGATATAGCCGCCCGACTTCAACTGCACCGTCGGGTTGAACATGGAGTTCAGATAGCTCTCGACGCCGTACTTCGCGAAAAGCGGCTGCGGGCCCTCATGCAGTTTCACGTTCTTGGCGTGGGACGGCATGATCAGCTTCATGTAATCCTTGGCCTGGCGATACCCGGCCTCGCCCTCGACGATCACCTCGTCGATATCGCGGTTGTAATAGTCGCGGATCGACCGGTGGACGAGGTTGCCCTCCTCGTAGATCGGCGCGGGCGCGATGGATTTGAGCGTCAGCTCGCGCACCTGCTCCCATTGCCGCTGGAGGTATTCGTAGTCGCGCTTGATCTCGCTCTTGGTGCGCTTGGCGCCCGCGGTCCGAATCCGACTGGCTCAGCTATGGCGAGCTAATTAGCTCCATTCAAGACGATGCGGTGTTTTTAGGCCGACTCCAGGGGCAGGCCCTACAGGCTGCGGTGGAGCAACCGGCGCGGGTGCAGGGCCACGAGATGGAGCCGGGCCTGGTGCAGCTGATTCAAGACGATATGGAAAAAGCCACCAATGCCCTACCGCTGTTGGAATTTGCCCTTGAGGCCCTGTGGGATGCGCGAGATACTCAAAATCACCGCCTGACGGTGGCGGCCTATCTAGGCATGCAGCGCCTTAAAGGCACATTAGATACCCAGGCGACTAAGCTCTACGAGGGGCTGAGCGAGCGAGAGCAGTATTGGTGTAAGCGCATCTGCCTCAGCCTGATTCGCATTGGCAAAGAGGGGCAGGACACCCGGAAGCCCCAGCCTCGAGAAACGCTTTTAGAGCTAGGTCAGACCGAAAGCGAGCGGGAGCTAATCGCAGATGTGATCGACCGGCTGGTGGCGGGGCGGCTGCTGGTGACCGATGGCGATCGACAGGGGCAGCAGCGCTATGTGGACATCGCCCACGAGGCCCTGATGGATGGGTGGCGGCTGTTTGCCGAGTGGCGACAGGAAAATCGAGATTTAAAGCGTTTGTGCCAGCGCGTGGTGGATGTCCATGAGGAATGGCTGGACCATGGGCGTAGCGCAGACTACCTGATGCGGGGCGGGTTACTGGAAGAGCTGAGAGAGCTTTCTGTCACCCAACGAAAGCAGGTGTTTCAACAGCCGGTGCTGCACACGTTTTTTGCCCGCAGCGATGAGGCTGACCAGCAGCAGCGGGCCGCCCTAGAGAAGGCTTTGGCTGAAGCTCA
>JBCCCB010000020.1:0-27355 GCA_039033775.1 Pseudomonadota bacterium
GCATCGCCAACCGCATCATGCAGGCGCCCCCGGCGGCGGGCGAGGCCGTCTTCCAGGTCTTCGACGCCATCACCTTCGCTCTGGCCTACCTGATCGGCGCGGGGATCCTGCTGTTCGGCGCCGATCCGCGTCTGCTTCTGCCGCTGGGGATCTGGTTCGCGCTCTATGCGCTGCTCGTCCGCTGGACTGTCAAGCGGGTGGGCCAGGGTATTCAGGCCAGTTCCGACGCGCGGTCGATGACCACGGGCCGGGTGGTGGATGCCTATACCAATATCCATTCCGTCAAGCTGTTTGCCCATGAGAGCCAGGAGCTGGACTACGCCCGCGAGGCCATCGAGGAGACGCGCCGCACCTTCCAGCGCGAGATGCGCCTCTTCACCATCATGGACGTCACGCTGACAATCCTGAACTCGCTGCTGATCGTGGGTGTGGTCGGCTGGGGGATCCTTCTGTGGGTCAACGGCACGGCCTCGGTCGGCGTCGTCGCGGCGGCGACGGCGCTGGTGTTGCGACTGAACGCCATGACCGGCTGGATCATGTGGGCGGTGACGTCCTTCTTTCGCTCCCTCGGCGTCGTCGAAGAGGGGATGGAGACCATCGCCCAGCCCATCACCCTGACCGATTCCCCCGACGCCAAGCCGCTTCGCTTGGGCGATGGGGCTTTGGCCTTCGATGACGTGACCCACTTCTATGGCGGCAGCCAGGGCGGCATCTCTGGCCTGACCCTGCATGTCGCGCCGGGTGAGAAGGTCGGCATCGTCGGCCGCTCGGGCGCGGGGAAGTCGACGCTCGTCAAGCTGCTGCTGCGGTTTTACGACACCGAGAAGGGCGCGATCCGGATCGACGGTCAGGATATCCGGGACGTCACGCAGGAAAGCCTGCGCCATGCCGTCGGCATGGCCAGCCAGGACAATTCCCTGCTGCACCGGTCGGTCATGGACAACATCCGCTATGGCCGGTGGGAGGCGACGGAGGCCGAAATCGAAAAGGCCGCCCGCATGGCCCATGCCCACGATTTCATCCGGGACCTGGAAGACCCCGAAGGCCGCCGCGCCTACGACGCCCATGTGGGCGAACGGGGCGTGAAGCTGTCGGGCGGGCAGCGGCAGCGCATCGCATTGGCCCGCGTCATCCTGAAGGACGCGCCCGTCCTGGTGTTGGACGAGGCGACGTCGGCGCTGGATTCGGAGGTCGAGGCGGCCATTCAGGATACCCTCTACGGGATGATGGAGGGCAAGACGGTGCTGGCCATCGCCCACCGCCTGTCGACAATCTCGCGGCTGGACCGGATCGTGGTCATCGACGATGGGCGCATCGTCGAGGAAGGGACGCATACGGATCTGCTGGAACGGAACGGTCTTTACGCCGCCTTCTGGGCGCGGCAATCGGGCGGCTTCATCGACACCAAGACGGCGGCGGCGGAGTAGCGCCTCGCCTTATATATCTGGGCTGAAACGCCTGATCTTCAAGAATACCCTCGACGGCGAAACGGCGTTAGATACGCCGGGCCGCCCCGTTCGTCCGACCTGAAGGGACCAAGATGCTCCGCCGATTGGCCGACCGCTTCGCCAGCCTGGTGCCCGCCTTCACCCGCGCCGACGGCCCCCCGCCGCGCAGCCTGGGCGCGTTCTTCCGCTGGTGCCTGCAAGGGGCCTGGCCGCCGCTGATCGTGGCTTTCGCCGCCTCGGCCGCCGCCGGCGCGACGGAAATCGCCACGGCCTTCTTCCTGGGCGCCGTCATCGACAGCGCGGCCGACCCGTCGGCGGGCTATATGGCGCGCAACGCCGTCCTGCTGGGGCTCTTCATCGGGTTCTATCTGTTGCTGCGGCCCGCCATCTTCGGCACGTCGGCGGCGTTCAGCGGCATCACCGTGGGCCCGAACGTCTACCCGCTGGTCCAGTCGCGCCTGCACCGCTGGACCCTGGGCCAGTCGGTCACCTTCTTCGACAACGACTTCGCGGGCCGCATCGCCACCAAGCAGATGCAGACCGCCCGCGCGGTGACCGAGGTGACGATCGAATTCATCAACGTGGTGGCCTTCGCGCTGGCCTCGCTGATCGGCTCGGCCCTGCTGATGATCGCCATCGATTGGCGCATCGCGGTCGCGCTGACCGCGTGGCTGGTGCTTTACCTGTCGCTCTTCCGGTTCTTCATGCCGCGCATCCGGGCGCGGTCGAAGACGCGGGCGGCGGCGCGGGCCATGGTGACGGGCCAGGTCGTGGACACGATCACCAACATCAAGACGGTGAAGCTGTTCGGCCATGCGGAGCACGAAGACCGCGCGGCGTTGGACGCAATGGACACGCTGCGCGACCGCGCGCTGTCCTTCGGGCGCATGTCCACGGCGTTCCGCTTCTCGTTGATGTTCTGCGCAGGGCTGCTGCCGATCCTGATGATCGGCGGGACCCTGATGATCTGGCACGCGGGGCAGGCCACGGCGGGTGATATCGCCGCCGCCGGGGCCATCGCCTTCCGGCTGAGCCAGATGACGGGCTGGGTCAGCTTCACGCTCATGGCGCTCTATTCCAATGTGGGCGAGGTCGAGGACGGGATGAACACGCTCGCCCATCTGCATGACCTGACCGACGTGCCGGACGCGCGGGATTTGGAGGGGGTCGAGGGTCGCGTGGCGTTGGAATCGGTCACCTTCACCTATGGTCGCAAGGAGGGCGGCATCCGCGACCTGTCCCTGACCGTCGAGCCGGGCGAGAAGCTGGGCCTGGTCGGCGCGTCCGGCGCGGGTAAGTCCACCCTGGTGGCGCTCCTGTTGCGTCTCTACGACCCCGAGAAAGGGCGCATCACCCTGGACGGCAACGATTTGAGGGAGGTCACCCAGGACAGCTTGCGCCGCCAGATCGGGATGGTCACGCAGGAGACGGCCATGTTCAACCGCTCGGCCCGCGACAACATCCTCTATGGCCGGCCCGACGCGACCGAGGCCGAGATGATCGACGCCGCCAAGCGGGCCGAGGCCCATGGCTTCATCACCGGCCTGCGCGACCACAAGGGCAATATCGGCTACGAGGCGTTCCTGGGCGAGCGGGGCGTGAAGCTGTCGGGCGGGCAACGCCAGCGCATCGCGCTGGCCCGCGCGATCCTGAAGGACGCGCCGGTCCTGATCCTGGACGAGGCGACGTCGGCGCTGGATTCGGAGGTCGAGGCGTCGATCCAGACCGCGCTGGAGCGGGTGATGGAGGGCAAGACCGTCGTCGCCATCGCCCACCGCCTGTCGACCATCGCGCGCATGGACCGGATCGTCGTGATGGAGGATGGCCGGATCGTCGAGGAAGGCACGCACCGCGAACTTCTGGCGCGGAAGGGCACCTATGCGCGGTATTGGGAGCGTCAGTCGGGCGGGTTCATCGGGGTCGAGGATGTCGCCGCCGAATGATCCGGCACCGCCGCGGGTCGACCCGGTCCTGACCGTCGCGCGGTTGGGGCGGCAGGGGGACGGCGTGGCGGGCGACGTCTTCGTGCCGCGCACCTTGCCGGGCGAGGTCGTGACCGGCGAGATCGCGGGCGACCGGATGCCCGCGCCGAAGATCGTGACGCCGTCGCCGGATCGGGTCGCGCCGCCTTGTCCGCATTTCCGGCGCTGCGGGGCCTGTGCGGTGCAACACGCCTCCGACGGCTTCGTCGCCGCTTGGAAGATCGAGGTCGTGCGGGAGGCCCTGGCCCGCGTCGGGCTGGAGGCGGAGATCGACGGGATCGAAACGTCGCGGCCGGGCACCCGCCGCCGGGCGGCGCTGGCGGGCCGGAAGACGAAGAAGGGGGCGACAATCGGGTTTCATGTCGTACGCGGGGCCGACATCGTGGCGATCCCCGAATGCCGGGTCCTGCATCCGGCGATCCTCGCGGCCTTGCCGACATTGGAGGCGATCACCCGGCTGGCCGCCCCGCGCGGGGCGGAGATCGGGCTGCACGTGACCGTGACCGAGAGCGGGCTGGACCTGGCGCTGGGCGGCGCCAAGCCGCTCGACGGATCGGTCTTGGCGGCGTTGGCGCCGCTGGCCGCGCCCTTTGCCCGGATCACCTGGAACGGCGAGCCGGCGTTGCAGCCGGCGGTGCCGACGATCCGGATGGGCCGCGCGGCCGTCACGCCGCCGCCGGGCGCCTTCTTGCAGGCCACGGCCGAAGGGGAGGCGGCCCTCGTCGCTCGCTGTCGCGCGCTCCTGGGGGATGCCGCGCGGGTGGTCGACCTGTTCGCGGGTTGCGGGACATTCACCTTTCCGGCGGCAGAGACGGCGGCGGTTCACGCCTTGGAAGGGGACGGGGCCCTGATCGCCGCGCTGGAAGAGGGCGCGCGCCGTGCCACCGGCCTGAAGCCCGTTACGGCGGAGATGCGGGATTTGTTCCGCGAGCCGCTGCGGCCCGAGGAATTGGCCCGCTTCGACGCCGCCATCATCGACCCGCCGCGCGCTGGGGCCGAGGCGCAGGTTCGGGACCTGGCGCAAGCCGACCTCGCCCGCATCGCCTTCGTCTCCTGCAACCCGACCACCTTCGCGCGGGATGCCGCGATCCTGGCGCAAGCGGGCTGGCGCATGGGACCGATTACGGTGGTGGACCAATTCCGCTGGTCGGCGCATATCGAACTGGTCACCAGCTTCGAGAGATCATGACCGCCCGCGCCCGCCTGGAAGCCTTCCTCGACCGCCCCGCGACCCGCAACTTCATCATCGCGGTGATCCTGGTCAACGCCGTCACCTTGGGCTTGGAGACGGTGCCGCCCGCCATGGCGGCGGCCGGGCCCCTGCTGATCGCGATCGACCGGATCTGCCTGGCGATCTTCGTGGTCGAACTGACGGCCAAGATGATCGCCCAGGGCGCCCGGTTCTGGAAACAGGGCTGGAACCTGTTCGACTTCGCCATCGTCGCCATCGCCCTGGTCCCCAATGCCGGCCCGTTCAGCGTGCTGCGGGCGTTGCGGATCCTGCGGGTCCTCCGGATCATCTCCGTCTTCCCGCGCCTGCGCCGGGTGGTCGAGGGCTTCGTGACCGCCTTGCCGGGCATGGGCAGCGTGTTCCTCTTGATGGGAATCATCTTCTACATCGCCTCGGTGATGGCGACGAAGCTGTTCGGGGCGTCCTTCCCGCAATGGTTCGGGGATCTGGGGTCGTCGGGCTATTCGCTGTTCCAGATCATGACGCTGGAGTCGTGGTCCATGGGGATCGTGCGCCCGGTGATGGAGGTCTATCCCTATGCCTGGGCCTTCTTCGTGCCCTTCATCATGATGACGACCTTCGCCGTGGTGAACCTGCTGGTCGGCCTGATCGTGAACTCGATGCAGGATGCCCATGCCGAGGAATCGAACGCCGCCACCGATGCCTATCGCGACGAGGTGCTGGAGCGGCTGAAGGTGATCGAAGAGCAGTTAAAAGATCGTTAATTCAAAGACTTGACGCGTATCCCGTTGATGTCGCAGGGTTGCCAATTGGCAATCGCCGCCCTCATCCCCGGGGCCGCCATCGCCGGGGCAGGAATCGCGACGCGGTCCAGGCGATCAGCTTGATGTCCAGACACAGCGTCCGGCGCCTCTGATAGAGAAAATCCAGGGCCGCCTTGCGCGGCACGCAGCGGCGCAGATAGGCGGCCTCGGTCGCGGCGCGGGTGTCGCAGGCGGTCAGGATCCGCTCCTCGTGCGGGGCATAGACCAACGTGGCCAGACCGGTGACCCCAGGGCGGGATCGCAGGACCCGGGCATAGAGATCGGGTGCCATCTCGACATAGCGGCGTAGGGGCGGGCGCGGGCCGACGAAGCTGATATCGCCGCGCAGGATGTTCCACAGCTGGGGCAACTCGTCCAGCCGCAGCCGCCGGAGCCGCGCGCCCAGGGGCGTGATCCGGTCGGCCTTGTCGCCCCCCGTGACGCCCGCATCCGTCGGGTCGGGCGCCATGGTGCGGAACTTCCAAAGCGTGAAGGCCTGGTCCGGCGTCTTCATACGCTCGGACCCGAACAGGATCGGCGCGCCCTGTCGATGCCAGCAGAGCGCTGCGATCACCGCCAGGACCGGGGCCAAGACCACGCCGAGTACCAGGGCCAACGCGATGTCGAAGAGGCGCTTGCCCATGGTCATGGCGCCGTCACCCGGCGCCATTCCGCAACCATCCGGGCGGCGTCGGACATGTCGGGCATCAGCGGCAGCAGGCCGCTAAGGCGTGTCGTGTCCAGAGCCACGTCCCGCAGGGCGGTTTCGGGCGCGGGCACCGCGACCCAGTCGCGCCCGGCGGCGCGCAGCAGGTCGCCCATGGCGACACGGCCCGGCGCGCCCAGGTTCAGGATCGGGGGCAGGGGCGCGGGATGCAGGGCGAGGGCCGCTAGGATACGGGCCAGGCTTTCGGGGCCCAGATAGTTCCGCATCGGCGTCGCGCCGTCCGGAAAGGTGTCCAGGCGCGGCGGCGCCTCCGACAGCTTTCCCAGCAATGCATCCGCCCCGGCGACATTGCCCAGGCGCAGGATGCAGACCTCGGGTCCAGCAGCGGGCAGGCGGGCGATCTCGGCCTCCATCCGGGCCTTCGCCTCGCCATAGGCATTGGCGGGGGTGGGCGCCACGTCTTCGGTCAGGGGGCCGGCCCGGCGCCCGTAGACGGCCGAGGACGACAGGACCAGCACACGCGGCACGCCGTCGGCGCGAGCGGCCGCCACGGCGTCCCGCGCCGCATCGGTGTTACCGGCCAGGGCGGCCGCGTCGCCCGAGGTGACGCCGCCCAGGGCGATCAGCGCCCGGCATCCGGCCAGCGTTCCCGCCAGAGGCCCATCCCCACGGGACCGCCAGCGTACCGCATCGCCCCAGACCGGCCAAAGCAGGCGGGCGATGCGTCCGGTGGCGCCGGTCGCCGCGACGGCGGCGGGCGGCAGAAGTGGCAGGTCGGGCGGCACGGGCCTCTCGCGCTGGAGGGATGGATCGGGCCTTGGCCGTAGCTGTTGCCACGTTGCAGAATCAAGACAATCCATGCCGACTTCTCCGAAACGTTCGCCAACGGCTTCCAATGGGGCGCCGTCCGGGCGATGAAGACGCCGCTGATGGGACAGCGCTGACGCGACAGAGGATACGGGGATGCCTCTTAAAATCGGCGGAACGGGGACGGTCGCCCGCGCGATGGCGCTGGCGTCGGGGCTGGCAGTGGGCCAGGCCACGGCGCAGACCCTGTCCAACAACAGCTATGGCGTGCCGGGCCTGATCGACATGCCGTCGGCCCAGATGCAGCCCGATGGCGAACTGACTACGACGTTGCAGATCCTATCCAACGCGTCGGGCCGTGTGCAATTGGCGTTCCAGCTGACGCCGCGCGTGCAGGGGGTGTTCCGTTACGGCACCATTCCCAACTTCCTGCCCATCCCCGGCACGGTCAATTCGTTCGAGCGGACCTTCGACCGCAGCTTCGACGTCCGCTATCAGATCCTGACCGAGAACGACTGGCGCCCGGCCGTCACAATCGGCTTGCAGGATTTCGGCGGCACGTCGCTGTTCGGAGCGGAATACGTGGTGGCCACCAAGACCTTTCGCGACCGCTGGACCGTCACCGGCGGGATCGGCTGGGGCCGCCTGGGGACGCGCGGGAACTTCACCAACCCTTTGGGGGTGATCGATTCCGAGTTTGAGGTCCGCCCGTCGCTCGATTTCGGGGTCGGCGGCGATTTCGAGCCCGACCAGTGGTTCCAGGGCGACGCGGCGTTCTTTGGCGGCGTGCAATATCAGTTCAACGACCGCCTGGTCCTGAAGGCGGAATACAGCTCCGATCTGTATGTCGAGGAGCAGGATCAGGGCGTCGTCGGAGAGTTGAACGCGTTTAATTTCGGCTTCGACTACGAAGTCCGCACCGGTCTGTCCGTGGGCGCCTATCTGCTCGGTGGGCGGGAGGTCGGCGCGACCGTCACCTTCGCGCTCAACCCCAAGCGGCCGGCCAATGGCAGCGGGCTGGACGAAGCGCCGCTGCCGGTGACGCTGCGGCCCGCGCGGGTGACGCAGCCCGAACTCTGGACCGAGGCCTGGGTCGGCAGCGGTGCGGTCGAACAGCCGGTGACGGATGCCCTGGCCGTCTTGCTGGACGATGCGGGCCTGAAGCTGATCGCCTATGACCTGGACGGCGACACGGCGCAGATCCGGTTCCGCAACCTGCGCTATGGCAGCACGTCCCAGGCCATCGGCCGGGCCGCGCGCGCGATGACGGCGACGATGCCGGCATCGGTCGAGACATTCGTGCTGGTCCCGATCAGCCAGAACGGGCTGACCGGCACGGCCGTGGTTCTGCGCCGCAGCGACTTGGAGGCGTTGGAATTCGACCCGACCGGCACCGAGCAGATCGAGGCCCTGGCCGGCCTGGTCGACGCCGCGACCTTGAATGAAAGCGACCTGACTTATCGCGACGACGCCTTCCCGCGCTTCGACTGGAGCATCGGGCCCTATACGGCGCTGACCACCTTCGACCCCGACAACCCCTTGCGGATCGACTTGGGCGTCGAGGCGTCGGCCCGGTACGAGCCGATCCGCGGTCTGGTCGTCCGGGGCGCCGTCCGGCAGCGCGTGATCGGCAACCGGGACGAGTTCGACCGGGAGACGACATCGCTTCTGCCGCCGGTGCGGACCGACAGCCCGGAATTTGCCGAGACGGCCGGGCCATTCATCCCCAATTTGACCGCGTCGTACTTCTTCCGGCCGGGCAAGTCGCTGTTCGCGCGGGGATCCGTCGGCTATCTGGAGACCCAGTTTGCCGGGGTCTCGGCCGAGGTCCTCTGGAAGCCGACCTATTCCCGCCTCGCCATCGGTGCCGAGGTCAGCCGGGTCATCCAGCGGGATTTCGACATGGAGTTCGGCTTCCAGGACCTGGACGCGACAACGGCCTTCGTGTCGGGCTATCTGGACCACGGCAACGGGTTCATCAGCCAGTTGGACGTGGGCCAGTACTTGGCCGGTGACCGGGGTGCGACATTCACATTGACCCGGGAATTCGACAATGGCTGGGCGATCGGAGCCTATGCGACGCTGACCAACGTGTCGTCCGAGGAATTCGGCGAGGGCGCGTTCGACCGGGGCATCCGGCTGACCGTGCCGCTGTCCTGGGTCACCGGGCGTCCGTCCAGGCGGCGCCAGGTCTTCGTGATCCAGCCAATCCAGCGGGACGGGGGCGCGCGGCTGAACCTGAACGATCGGCTGTTCCCCATGGTCCGGGAGCAGACCCCGCCGGATCTGACCGACGAATGGGGGAGGTTCTGGCGATGAATGTCTTGCGTTGGGGTATTGGGGTCGCGGCGGCGGCGGCCTTGGCGGCCTGTAGCAGCACGCCGAACCAGGAAGGTCCGTTCCGCATCTTGGCCAGCAGCGTCGGCGGCATCGTGAACCCGCCTGAGACGGTGGATGCGCGCGACGTGCTGACGCCGGACCTGATCGCGGCGTCGCCCACCTCGGCGCTGCTGGCGGTGTCGCAGCAGCTCGATGTCGGCTATACGCTGATCCCGCAGGCGATCAACGGCGATACGGTGCAATGGATCGACGCCTCGGGCGGTGGATTGATCCGGCGCGACGGTCTGCTGGTCGGTACGCGCGGATTGGGGTTCGATCTGCTGACCGCGGACTTGGCCGATCTGTCGCGGGCGCTGCGCACGGGCGGACGGCAGGATGTCCGCCGGGTCGAACGCATCCTGGGCGGAGACAACCAGATCCGCGCCTTCACCTATTACTGTGACGTGGTTCCGATGGGTCGGGAACTTTTGAACGTTTATGGCCGGATAGACGCAACAACGTTATTTGAGGAGCGGTGTTCAGGGGATGGACCAGCTTTCACGAATCGTTTCTGGCTGCGACAAGATGGCCTTATCGTCAGGTCCGTAGAGCGCGTTTCGGTAGAGTATGGTGCACTCGAATTGACACTCATTGCACAATGATCGCGCGGTTTTGAAATCTCTGGGCAAAAATGCGCGCACGACGAAGCGGAATGTTAGGTATTGGACCGATAAGGCCGATTGATGTGGTTGTGTCCTGAAAGAGCCCGCCGTATAGGTCAGCTAAGATAATCATCCCGACGGAGCCCTTTAAATGTTGAAGATCACCGCACCGATCGTCGCCGCCGTAATGGCCTTTGCCCCGTTGGCCGCTACGGCCGATCAGGCATCTGCCGTGCGGCTCCAGACCCAGAAGTCGACCCAGGCGGGTCCCGCAACCACCGATCCGGCCACGTCGCTGCCCGCTGACTCGTTGCTGATCGGTCCCGGTGGCGCCGCCGCGGCTGCGCTTCTCGTGGGCATCGCGGTGATCGCGATCGCATCGGGCAGCGGGGACGACTCGACCACGACGACGACCACCACGACGACGACCACCGATTAAGGTGAAGGTCGCGATCTTCTAGATCGCGAATAGTGATCGAGGGCAGGGCCATCCGGCACCTGCCCTTTTTTCGTTCGTGGTCAGGCTTGGCGTTCCAGAACGTTCACGCCCAAGGCATCCAGCACCGTCGCCTCGATATTCCAGGCATCCAGCCCGGCGGTCTCGTACATCTCGCGCGGGCCGGCTTGGTCGATAAAGGCATCGGGCAGAACCATCGACCGGAACCGAAGGCCGGTGTCGAAAACGCCTTCGCCAGCCAACAGGTGCGCGACATGGCTGCCGAAGCCGCCGACGGCGCCTTCCTCGATGGTGATCAGCGTGTCGTGCCGCGCGGTCAGATCCAGGATCAGATCCCGATCCAGCGGTTTGGAAAAGCGCGCATCCGCCACCGTCGGCGTCACGCCGCGACCCATTAGCTTTTCCCGCGCGGCCTCGACCTCCGACAGGCGGGCGCCGAAGGACAGGATCGCGACGCGCTCGCCCTCGTGCACGATGCGGCCCTTACCGATCTCAATCGGTTCGCCCCGCTCGGGCATGTCGACGCCCACGCCTTCGCCCCGCGGGAAGCGGAACGCGATGGGGCCGCTGTCATGGGCGGCGGCGGTGGCCACCATGTGCCGCAATTCGCCTTCATCGGCGGCGGCCATGACCGTGAAATTGGGCAGGTTCGACAGATAGGCCACGTCGAACGATCCGGCATGGGTCGCCCCGTCGGCGCCGACCAGGCCCGCGCGGTCGATGGCGAAGCGCACCGGCAGGTTCTGGAGCGCCACGTCGTGGACGATCTGGTCGAAGCCCCTTTGCAGGAAGGTCGAATAGATCGCGCAGAAGGGCTTCATCCCGCTGGCCGCAAGTCCCGCGCAGAACGTCACCCCGTGCTGTTCGGCGATACCCACGTCGAAGCAGCGCGCCGGGAAGCGTTCCGCGAAGAGGTTCAGGCCGGTGCCGTCCGGCATGGCCGCCGTGATCGCGACGATCCGGTCGTCCTCGGCGGCTTCCTGGATCAGCGATTGGGCGAAGACCTTGGTGTAGCTCGGCGCATTCGACGCGGCCTTCTTCTGCTCGCCCGTGGCCGGGTCGAACTTCGCGGTCGCGTGCCCGCCATCCCGCGCGCTTTCCGCCGGGCGGAACCCTTTGCCCTTCTTGGTGATCGCGTGGATCAGGATCGGCCCGTTGGCGCGCACCTTAACCGTGCGAAGGACGGCCAGAAGCTGCTCCATATCGTGCCCGTCGATAGGCCCGACATAGGAAAAGCCCAGTTCCTCGAACAAGGTCCCGCCCACGGTCATGCCCTTCAGCATCTCCTTGGCGCGCCGCGCGCCTTCCTGGAACGGCTCGGGCAGCAGGCCCACGGCGCCCTTGGCGGCCGCCTTGAATTCCTGGAAGGGCGCCCCAGCATAAAGCCGCGACAGATAGGACGACATGGCCCCAACGGGCGGGGCGATGGACATCTCGTTGTCGTTCAGGATGACGATCATCCGCTTCTTGAGGTGCCCGGCATGGTTCAGCGCCTCATAGGCCATGCCCCCCGTCAACGCCCCGTCCCCGATCACGGCGATGGCGTCGCCGGTGCTGGGCGCGCCCAATTCCCGGCCCATGGTGAAGCCCAGGGCGGCAGAGATCGAAGTGGAGCTATGGGCCGCGCCGAACGGGTCGTAGAGCGATTCCGTCCGCTTGGTGAAACCGGAGAGGCCGCCTTTCTGGCGCAGGGTGTCCATCCGGTCGCGCCGCCCGGTCAGGATCTTGTGGGGATAGCATTGGTGCGACACGTCCCAGATCAGCTTGTCGCGCGGCGTGTCGAAGACGGCATGCAGCGCCACGGTCAGCTCGACCACACCCAGACCCGCGCCCAGATGCCCGCCGGTGCGGGACACGGCGTGGATCGTCTCGGCCCGCAATTCGTCAGCGACTTGGCGCAATTCTCGGTCGGTCAGGGCCTTGAGGTCGGCGGGGCCGCCCACCCGGTCGAGCAGGGGGGTCTTGGGTCGGTCGGTCATGGTCTGGCTCACCTGTCGCGGGTCACTACGTAGCGGGCTATGAGTCTGAGCGTAGCCGCCTTCTCACCGTAAATCAAAATTGACACTTCTGCCTCATCAACCAAACGTGAGGCCTCGGCCCGCGCGCCCTCGACGCCCAGTAGGGACACGAAGGTCGCCTTCCCGGCATCCGCATCCTTTCCCACGGCCTTTCCGACTTTGGCGGCATCGCCTTCCACGTCCAGCAGGTCGTCGGCGATCTGGAACGCGAGGCCGAGTTTTGCCGAGTAGTCGAGCAAGGGGCCTGGATCGGCCCGGCCCAGGATCGCGCCCGCCCGGCACGGCCATTCCAACAAGCGCCCGGTCTTGAGCCGCTGCAAGTCGGTGATCTGATCCAAGCTCAGCGGTGTGCCCGCCGTCTCGGCCGCGATGTCCAGCGCCTGGCCATGGACCATGCCGCCCGCGCCGCTGGCCTGGGCCAGGGTCAGCGCCAGCTCCGCCCGCAGGGCGGGGTCCGGATCGGTGTCGGGATGGGCGACCAGTTCGAAGGCCAGGGTTTGCAGCGCGTCACCGGCCAGGACGGCCGTCGCTTCGTCCCACTTGCGGTGCACCGTCGGCCGGCCCCGGCGCAGGTCGTCATCATCCATGCAGGGCAGGTCGTCATGGATCAGGGAATAGGCATGCATCGCCTCGATGGCCGCCGCGACGCGCGCCGCGCGCGCACGGGGCACGTCGAACAAGGCGGCGCTCTCGAAGGCCAAGACCGCGCGCAGCCGCTTGCCGCCATCGGTGGCGTAGCGCATCGCCTCGGCGATCGGCCCGTCAAACGGCGCTAGTGCCGCGTCCAAGGCCGCCTGGACCTCGGCCCGGGCGGGGCCGAGGGCGTCGTCCAGGCTCACGATCCCTCGGCAGGCCGGGTGCCGGTTGGGGCACCGTTCGCGTCCAGCGTGATCTGCTCCACCTTCTCCTCGGCGGCCTTCAGCTTCGCGTTGCAATGGGCTTTCAGCGCGGCGCCGCGTTCATAGAGCTTGATCGAATCCTCCAGGGACACGTCCCCGGAATCGAGCCGGTTCACCACCAGCTCCAATTCGGCGATGGCTTCTTCGAAGCTCATGGTGTCCACTTTCTTATCCGCCATCGCCCCGCCTCCGCATCACGTCCACATGGGCGACCACCGAGGCCGCCAGCGCGTCGAGGTCATAGCCCCCTTCGAGCGAGGAGACCAGCTTGCCGCCCGCATGGGCGTCGGCCAGGTCGCAGAGACGTTCGGTGATCCAGGCGAAGTCGTCTGCCGTCCAGTCCAGTTCGGCTAGCGGGTCGTCGCGATGGGCGTCGAACCCGGCTGAGACCAGGACGAGTTGGGGCGCGAAGGCGTCCAGGCGGGGCAGGATCGCCGCCTCCATCCTGCGGCGGATCTCGGCGCCGCCGGTGCGCGGGGCCAGCGGCACGTTCATCACATTGCCATGGGCGCCCTGCTCTGACGCCATGCCGGTGCCGGGCCAGAGCGGCACCTGATGCGACGACACGAAGAGCGCCCGGTCCTCGTGCCAGAGCAGGTCCTGGGTGCCGTTGCCGTGGTGGACGTCGAAATCCACGATGGCGACGCGGTCCAACCCATGCACCTCCATGGCGTGCTTGGCGGCGATGGCCACGGTCCCGAACATGCAGAACCCCAAGGGCCGCGCCGTCTCCGCGTGGTGACCGGGCGGGCGCATGGCGACAAAGGCATTGGGCGTCTCGCCGGCGATCACCGCGTTCACGGCCCGGATCGCGCCGCCGGCCGCCAGCCGGGCCGCCCGCAGGCTCCCGGGCGACATGTGGGTATCGGCATCGAGTTGCACGACGCCCTCGGTCGGGGCCGCCTCGGCCAGCGCGTCGATATAGCTCTGCGGATGACAGCGCGCGATCTGCGCGTCGCTCGCCTCAGACGCCTCTTCGCGGGACAGGTCCATGTCGGCCAAGGCCTGGTGGATGACGCGCAGCCGGTCTACCCGTTCCGGATGGCCCGGCGGGGTCACGTGATCCAGCGCAGCCTGATGGGTGATGAGCAACGTCAACGCGCACCTCTTTCTTCCCTTTGGAAATATCCCGAGGGTCCTGGGGCTGGCCCCCGGACCTTTCAATCGGGCGCCAACATATAGCCTTCGCCGCGCACCGTCTGCAGATAGCGGGGCTGCTTCGGATCCGGCTCCAACTTGCGGCGCAGCCGGGTGATCTGCACGTCGACCGCCCGTTCGCCCGACAGTTCGCCGTCGCGGCCCAGCTTCTCGACCAGCGTGGTGCGGCTGACGGGTTCGTGCGGGGTGGCGGCGAAGATGCGCATCAGGGAGGTCTCGGTCGCGGTCAGGCGCACCTGTTCCTGCCCGTGGAACATCTCGCCCCGTTCCAAGTCGTAGCGGATCGGGCCCAGTTGCAGCATCTTCGGCAACGCGCCGGGGGCCTGGGGCGCGCGGCGCAGGATGGCCTTCATGCGCAGTAGGAGTTCCTTGGGCTCGAAGGGTTTCGACAGGTAATCGTCCGCCCCGGCCTCCAGCCCCGAGATCCGGTCGCCGGTCTCGCCCTTGGCGGTCAGCAGCAGAATGGGCATGTCCCGCGTCTCGCGGATTTCCGCGCAGAGCGTGATGCCGTCGTCGCCGGGCATCATCACGTCCAGGATCGCGATGTCGAAATCGAGGCCCGCCAGAAGCCGCCGCGCATGGTCCGCATCGCGCCCGGCCGTCGTCAGATAGCCGTTTCGCACCAGGAACTTCTGCAGAAGCGTCCGAATGCGTTCATCATCATCCACCAACAGGACATGGGCCTGATGGTTGGGAACTTCGTCGCTCATCTCTCGCCGTCCCTGACCGCAGCGAAGTGCCGCCGCTGTTCCGGATCCATCATATGTTCGAGGACGGTCCGAAATCCAGCCACAGCGGCCGGCCCGGCCTCGCGGAAGGCGGCGCGCATCCGCGCGCGCTGGGCGGTCGACAGCTCGGCCTCCAGCGCTTCGCCGTCCGGGGTGAGGGTCAGGTGTCGTTCGCGCCGATCCCGGGTGCCGACGCGCGAATCGACCAGACCGTCTTCGACGAGCGTCCGCAGGACGCGGTTCAGGGATTGCTTGGTCACGCCCAGGATGCCCAGCAGGTTGTTCACCGTCGTCCCCGGGCTGCGATGGATGAAGTGGATCGCCCGGTGATGGGCGCGGCCGTATCCGCGGGCCGCCAGGATGCGATCCGGATCGGCGGTGAAGCCGCGATAGGCAAAGAACATGGCCTCGATCGCGCGGCGCAGCTGTTCGTCGGTCAGGAACAGGAGGGTATCGCTGTGATCGTCCATGTCGATCAAACTACGTCAGCCTTGTTGACATTCCAAGGGCCGATTGTTAGCCAAATCCTGATTTGGCGCAATATTATGTCCGAAACGGTCGTTTTCGGGTAACGAACGGAGGAGGGGACGATGGCTGGGTCCTATGCGGAACTGGATGGCACAATCTGGATGGACGGCAAGATGGTCGATTGGCGCGACGCCAATGTCCACCTGCTGACCCACGCCATGCATTACGCGTCCTCGGTGTTCGAGGGCGAGCGGGCCTATGGCGGCACCATCTTCGAGAGCCGCAAGCATTCCGAACGACTGATCGCGTCGGGGCGTGAACTGGACATGGAGATCCCCTGGACCGTCGATGAGATCGAGGCGGCCAAATACGAGACCATGAAGGCCAACGGGTTGGAGGATGCCTATGTCCGGGTGCTGGCCTGGCGCGGGGCGGGCGAGGATATGGGCGTGTCGTCCATGCGGAACCCAGTGCGGATGGCCGTCGCGACATGGGCCTGGGGCAATTACTATGGCGATGCCAAGACGCGCGGCGCCAAGCTGGATATCGCCAAGTGGAAGCGACCCTCGCCCGAGACGGCGCCTTACAAGGCCAAGGCGGCGGGCCTTTACATGATCGCGACCATGTCCAAGCACGCGGCCGAGGCGAAGGGCTGTTCGGACGCCATGATGTTCGACTATCGCGGCTATGTGGCCGAGGCGACGGGGGCCAACATCTTCTTCGTCAAGGACGGGGAGGTTCATACGCCCGACCCGGATTGCTTCCTGAACGGCATCACGCGGCAGACGGTCGTGGGGATGCTGAAGGATCGTCAGATCAAGGTGCATGAGCGGCACATCATGCCCGAGGAATTGGAGAGCTTCGAGCAATGCTGGCTGACGGGAACGGCGGCCGAGGTGACGCCGGTGGGGCAGATCGGCGATTACAATTTCGAGGTCGGCGCGATCACGCGGGATATCTCGGAAGCCTATGAGAAGTTGGTGCGCGCGTAGCGGGGGTCAGGTCCGGCCCGGACCTGATGGCCGTTCGCGAACCGGCTTGCGCCAAGGTCCCCTTGTTGGCGGTCCATTGGCCGGTGCCGTCATGACGGGTCCGCTGGATGGCGCCGGATGGCGTTCAAGGGCCTCAGAACGAGGTCGGCCCCATTCTCTGGAATGGGGCCGTCTCATTGACGACTGAAATCATTGAGGTTTAGTAGTGGCCCCCAGGTTGGCGCACTGGGTGGGGGCTGTGAAACGCCGCCCCGGGGGCCCGAGCTCTCGCTCCTACTGGAAGCAGGTATGACCTTGGCCTCGGGCGATTCGTGGGTGCGCCCGTGCTCCCGCGCGGGCCATTTCGTGGCGATGCTGTGGCAGCGTGAACGGCTGGACACCCACCAGTTGAAACTGCCCCTTGATCTGGCCCCCGCCACGGGCCACCCTTTCCAGGCATGAACGCGCCCAGCCAATTCCCTGCCGCGGAGACGGTGAACTTCCACCGCACCGAGCTGAGCGTGATCCTATCGCTCTACGGGCGCTTCGTGGCCGCCGGGGAATGGCGAGATTACGGAATCTCGGCCTTGCGCGACGTGGCGATCTTTTCGGTCTTCCGGCGGACGGCGGAACAGCCGATGTATCGGATCGAGAAGCGGCCCAAGATGGCGGCGAAACAGGGCATGTATGCCGTGATCGGCATGGATGGACGCATCCTGCGGCGCGGGCACGACCTGAAGACGGTGCTGCGCGTGTTGGACCGGAAGCTGATCCGAGCGGTCGAGTAGCCCGCCGCCTTCAGCCCCCGTGTCCGCCGTGATCGGTGGCGATATCGCGATCCTTCACCAGAAAGACCACGTGGACTTTGCCGGCCTCTTGGAATGTCAGGGTCGCCGGCACGAGGTCGCCGTCGGCCAATCCCTGGGGCAGCCGCATCAGCATCAAATGCAGGCCGCCGCTTTCCAGCGTGACCGTTTCACCCGCCGGGATCGGAATTCCGCCTTCGAGTTCGGACATGCGCATGATGCCGTCTTCCATGGACGTCTCGTGCAACTGGACATGGCCGGCCTTGGTTTCGGGAACCTCGACCGAGAGGAGGACATCGTCGTCGCCGGTATTCACGATGGTCATATAGGCCCCGGCCACGGGCGCGTTGGGGGGCGTGGCGATCACGTGGGGATGGACGATCGACAAGCCGCCGGCGACGTAGTCATGGGCCAGGGCCGGCAGGGCGGCCAGCGACAGGATCAGGGCGGTCAGGATGCGGATCATGGGGATCTCCGGATTGGGTGGCGCAGCGGTGTGGATGCCTCTTGGAAGCGCGGGTCCGACCCGCTCAGTCACGGCCCGGCCGGCGCCGCATGACGATGTCGCCGGTGCCGGTTCCGGCACCGCCCTTGGCCGCGATGCGGGCCTGGGCCTCGACCAGGGGTTCGTAGGCGACGGCCATATGGTGGGCATTTGCATGCAGCAAGGTCTCGGGATCGGACATCAGCCCCACATGGCCGTCCCAGAAGACCAGGTCACCCCGCTGCAAGGGTTCGCCGGGATGAAGGTCGCGGCCCACGGCCCGCTGCTGATCGCTGTCGCGCGGGCAATCCAGCCCGCAGGCCGTTAGCGCCGCTTGCACCAGGCCGGAGCAGTCGATGCCCCAGCGCGACGATCCGCCCCAGAGGTAGGGCGTGCCCAGGAACATGTCGGCCACGCCGACCCAATCGCCGAAGCGGGCCCGCAGAGGTTGCAGATGCCCCGTGGGGATGAAGTGGCCGGTCGAGATCTTCTGGAACTCGCCCGCATCCGCCACCACACGCACATGGCTGCCGAAGAACAGCGACACCTCGGGCGGGGTCTTCAGGCGGGGCTTGGGATAGAGATGGGTGGCCGGGGCCGCGACCCAATGGGTGGCCGCCTCTTGCCGGGACAGGGCGGCGGCCAGGACATAGCCGCAATAGCCGTCGCGCAGGGCCTGTCCGAAGGCATAGCCGTCGCGTTCGTCGATGACGCGGAAGCCCTCGCCGAACAGCAGCTGGCTGGCGCGGTCGCCGCGGGGCGCATCCGACAGGTTGACGATCGGCTGCTGTACGGTGCGGACGGTGCCTTTGACGTAGCGCGTGGCTTCGACGCTGCCGCGCAATTCATGCGCGGCCGCGTGCCCGTTCGCGGGCGTCATCCGGGGGTCCAACTCGCTCACAGGTCCAGAAGCCCCGGAAGCGCGTCGAACAGGGCCCGCGCGCCCATGCCCACGCCGCCCTTAGGGCGCGCGGGTTCGGGCTTGGGCTGCCAGCCATAGATGTCGAAATGGACGAAGCGATGGCTGTCGGGCACAAAGCGATCCAGGAACAGCGCCGCCGTGATCGACCCCGCGAAGCCGCCGGCGGGGGCGTTGTCCAAATCGGCGATGCCCGGCTCGATCATGGGCTCGTAAGGGCGGTGCAGCGGCATCCGCCAGACCGGGTCGCGCACCCGCTTGGCCGCCTGGGACAGGGCCAGCGCGAGGGCGTCGTCATCGGTGTAGAAAGGGGCCAGGTCCGGGCCCACCGCCACGCGCGCCGCGCCGGTGAGGGTGGCCATGCAGATTGTCAGATCCGGCTGTTCTTCGGAGGCCAGAGCCAGCGCATCGGCCAGGACCAGGCGGCCTTCGGCATCGGTGTTGTTGATCTCAACCGTCTTGCCGTCGCGCGCCGTCAGGATGTCGCCGGGCCGGAAGGCGTCCCCGCCAAGCGCGTTTTCGACCGCCGGGATCAGGACCCGCAGGCGCAGGCCCATCCCGGTGGCCATGATCATGGAAGCCAGGCCCAGCACCGTCGCCGCCCCGCCCATATCCTTCTTCATCAGCCCCATGGAGGGGGACGGCTTCAGGTTCAACCCGCCCGTGTCGAAACAGACGCCCTTGCCCACCAAGGTGACCCGCGGCCCGTCCCCGCCCCAGCGCAGGTCGATCAGGCGCGGCGATCGGGTCGAGGCCCGTCCGACCGCGTGGATCAGGGGAAAATTGGCCGCCAGCAAGGCATCGCCCTCGGTCACCTCGACCGTCGCGCCGTGGGTGTCGGCCAAGGCGCGCGCCGCCGTCTCCAGCTCAGCCGGGCCCATGTCGGAGGCCGGAATGTTTATCAGGTCGCGCGTCAGGATTTCGCCGTCGGCGATCGCTTCCAACCGGGCCGCGTCGACGCCGCGCGGCACCTTTAAGGCCGGGCCATCGGACGGCTTGCCGGCATATCGGGTGAACCGATAGGCGGCCAGCAACCAGGCCAATGCCGCTTCCTCGGTCTCGTTCGCGGTCAGATCGCCATCCAGCGCGTAGGTCCCGCTTCGCAAGACGGTCGCCGCGCGGGCGAACAGGAAGCGGGTCCGTGCCCGATCCTTCGCGCCGCCCCAGCCGAACAGCACCTTGGCCACCGACATGTCGGGTCCCGGCAGGCGCAGCACTTGCCCGGCCCGGCCCTTGAAGCCGTTGGCCGACACCCAATCTCGGACCGGTTCGTCCTGGCGGTCCAGCCATGCCTCGAAACCGGTCTCGGGCACGATGCGCAAAGGGATCGCACGGGTATCGGGCGGGGCAAAACGTGGCGGCATCCGGGTCCTCGTCGCGGCGCGACGGGAACCCCGCCGACAATCGGCGCTACACTAGCCGTCCGCGCCCCCGCCGCAAGCCGGTTGCGTCCCCGTCAGGCGACAGTGTTGTCGGGAACCGTGCTCCAGTCGCGGAAGGTTTCGGGCCGGCCCATTGCAACCAGCCGCGTGGCGCAGGCGGACAGGGCGACAGCATCGCCGCTGGTCAGGCAATCCAGCACGCCCCGCGTGGCGCGCTGCAACGAACACATGCCGACCGATCGCGCCAGGGGCAGCAGATCCTCGCAACTGCGCCGCAATCCGCCGTGATGACCCTGCTCCACTTGCAGGCTGGCCATGGCGAGAAGGGTTTCAACCTTGGCCAGGATGTCGGCCAGCGTGGCCTCGGCGGCCGTGCCGTTCCGTTCGCAGAACACGGTCAGGACGGCCTCGTCGAAGTCGACGCGTGGGCGGGCGGGCAATGCGATGCAATCGGCAATCATGGCGGGTCTCCGTGTCTGGCATGTCCGGTCGATGTGCCGGCGTTGCAGACACGGATGCCGTCCGATCCGGGCCAAACCCTGGTGCGAACCGTGGCAGCCATCGGGCGCATCGGCACAATTTTACGGGACTTTCGTGCCGCGCCCGGAGCGGCTAGAGGAGGCGCGGACGACGATCGGACGAGGCGCCATGAGACATGCCAAGCCGCTGCCCGCTTCGCTGGTGCAGCGATATCACGGCTGGAAAGCCACGACCTTCGCCGAGAACGCCGCCTGGTACCGTCGTCTGGCCACCGAAGGACAGCGCCCGCGTGTGATGGCGATCTGCTGCTGCGACAGCCGCGTGAACGTGGCCGCCATGTTCGGGGCCGAGCAGGGCGAGTTCTTCATTCACCGCAACATCGCCAATCTGGTGCCGCCCTATGAGGTGGACGGGCTGCATCACGGTACGTCGGCGGCGGTGGAATACGCGGTGACCGCGTTGCACGTGTCGCAGATCATGGTGCTGGGCCATTCGCTGTGCGGCGGCGTGGCGGGGTGCGAGGCCATGTGTTCGGGCCAGGCGCCGGAATTGGAGAAGCCGGAGAGCTTCACGGGCCGTTGGATGGACCTGCTGCGCCCCGGATGGGAGAAGGTGAAGGACATGTCCGACGCTGATGCCCGGCGCGAGGCATTGGAAAAGCAGGCGGTGTTGGTGTCTTTGGACAACCTAATGACATTCCCGTTCGTGGCCGAGGCCGTAGAATCGGGCGATCTGGTGCTGCACGGCCTTTGGAACGATATCACGGCGGGCGGGCTTGAGATCTACGAGGCGGAGGGGGATCGCTTCCGGCCGCTCTGACGTCAGGGGATCGTTAACCTGCTTTCGGCATGGTCAGGGTCGATGCAGACTCGCGACGTGACGATTCGAATGCCGGCCGAGATGGCGGAGGCGGTGAAGGCCCTGGCGGCGCGGTTCGACGTGATGCCCGGCCAAGTGGTTCGCCATGCGGTTTCGGAAGAACTGCGCCGACGGTGCCAACCGCCGAAGACGCCCAATCGGGCGGATGAGGCGCTCGTTGCGTCCTTGCAGACGCTCCTCGCTGGGGACATCGCCCAGGCCGTGTCCTGGCCGGACCTGGACAGGCGTCTCGGCGCCAAGGGCTACCGGATGATGGCGGCGGGCGGCGGCTGCGCGCTCTTCACCACCGCCGGCATGAAGCTTTGCAAGGGCTCCGAACTGGGGTTCACCTATCGCCAACTGGTCCGCCGGTTCGGTCGGGCCATGCCCGGTCATCCCCACGGCGCGGTCGGCCTTGCCGATCATGAAGGGGACCCGCTGATCGAATAGGTGTCAGTCCCGCAGAAGCTCGTTGATCGAGGTCTTCGACCGGGTCTTCTCGTCCACCCGCTTCACAATCACCGCGCAATAAAGGTTCACGCCGTTCTTCGATGGCATGGAGCCCGCGACGACCACCGAGCCGGCGGGGACTTCGCCATACATGACCTCGCCCGTCTCCCGGTCGACGATCTTGGTGGACCGCCCGATGAACACGCCCATGCCCAGCACCGATCCTTCGCGCACGATGCAGCCCTCGACCACCTCGGACCGCGCGCCGATGAAGCAATTGTCTTCGATGATCGTCGGTCCCGCCTGCATGGGCTCCAACACGCCGCCGATGCCGACGCCGCCGGACAGGTGCACGTTTTTGCCGATCTGCGCGCAGGATCCGACCGTGGCCCAGGTATCCACCATGGTCCCGCTATCCACGTAGGCGCCCAGGTTGACGAAGGACGGCATCAGGACCACGCCCGGCGCGATATAGGCCGACTTGCGGACCACGCAGTTGGGCACCGCCCGGAACCCCGCCTCGCGCCAGCGGTTGTCGCCCCAATCCTTCCACTTGCTGTCGACCTTGTCCCACCAGGCCCCGCCCTGGGCCGACCCGAGCTGCATCTCCATGTCCTTCAACCGGAAGCCCAGCAGCACCGCCTTCTTGGCCCATTGGTTCACGTGCCAATCCGCGCCCCGCTTTTCGGCCACCCGCAGATCGCCCCGATCCAAGGCCTCCAACGTTTCCTCGATCGCTTCCCGGGTCTCGCCGCCGGTCAGGGGGGTGATCTGATCCCGCGCCTCCCAGGCGGCCTCGATCGCGACTTCCAGCTGTTCGTTCGACATGGGCCTGCCTTGCTTCCGTTGACTGTGCGCCTCTTATCCACCACGCCGGACCCGCACAACCGGAGCGCGTCCATGACCCTGTCCCCCACGATCCTGATCCCCGTCGCAATCGTCTTCACCGTCGGCGTGGGCTTCGCGATCCAGGCGCCCCTGAACGCATCGCTCGGCAAGCAGATCGGCAGCGGCGTCGCCGCCGCCGCGATCTCCTTCGGGGTTGGTTTCGCCGCCCTCCTGCTGCTCACCTTGGCCTTCGGAGATGGCGGGGCATTTGGACGGGCCGCGGACGTCCCCGCGTTTTACTGGGCGGGCGGCCTTCTGGGGGCGGCCGTCGTCTGGGCGATGCTCTGGGCCGTTCCGACCATCGGCATCCTGACGGCCATGGCGGCCCTGCTGTTCGGCCAGCTCGGCGCGGCCCTTGTCTTGGATGCGCTGGGCGCCTTCGGTGCCCCCGTCACGCCCATCACCTGGCAGCGTGTGGCGGCGCTGGGTCTGGTCGCGGGCGGTCTTGTGTTGTCGCGTCTTTGATCCCCAGCCATCGGACAGCTTGCTATGGGTTGGTCCGGACCGCACCGAAAGGGCCCGTCATGCGCCGTCTCGCCATCATCCTCGTCGCGCTGCTTGCCGCCCCATCCCTGGCAGGGGAACTTTCCATCGGCGCGGGTGCGATCGGCTTGGACGACGATGCCGAGGCGGCCGGTCTCGCCGTGGATGTCCGGGCCGAGCCTTTCCGCCGCTTCGGCCCGACCGAACTACGCCTCGGGGTGGGGGCCGAATTCGATACCGATGCCGATTTCTGGATCGGCGCGGGGCTTGTGGTCATCCGCCCCCTTGCCGATGCCTGGCGCGTCGAAGTCAGTCTGATGCCGGGTCTATACGCCCAGGGGGACGGTCTCGATCTGGGGAGCGTGGTTGAATTCCGCAGCCTGATCGGTGTCTCGCGCCGCATCGCACCGGATACCTGGCTCGGCGTTTCGATCAGCCACAAGTCCAATGCCGGGATCGACGACACCAATCCGGGCGAAGAGGCGGTGCTGCTGCATCTCAGCCGCCGGTTCTGAGGGGTCGCCCAGCCGGTCGGGGAGGGGGACGTCCGGTCGGACGAAGCCGGTTACGTCGCCCCGGATGGACGATGCCGCTTCGCCTTGGATCGGAGAAAGGCGGAGGGCCGGCGCCGGCCAGGGGGACCTGACCGGCGATCAGTCCGAGGGTAGACCGACCCAGACCAGAAGCGCGCCGATCGCCACCAGCAGGACCAAGACCCGCCAGGCCGCCAAGCCGAGCAGGGCGGACCGGTCCCGGCGCGCATATTTCCCCGCGGGGATCGACCGCAGATAATCTTCCAGCCGCGCGCAGATGGCGCCGATTCGATGCGCGTCAAGCTTGCTGGCGGCGCCCGGCGCGTCGAGCATGGCACGGGCATGGACCAATTCCTGGGCCTGCCGCCCGAGCCTGCGCGGTAGCCGCCGGCGCCCCGCCCGGAGCTTGGCGCCCAGCCCGCCGCCCCGGACGTGCAGGCGCTCGGCCAGCAGGGTCTCCACGGCGTCGATACGGTTTGCCAGATCCCGGTGCATGCCGGGTGCTTGGCCCGGCGCCGTCCGGCTGGCAATCCGGCGGGGGTGGGGATAGTCCGTTTCCATGTTGAACACGATCCGACATGGCGCCCCGACCGACCGGCGCCCCTTGCTGATCGCCCACGGGCTGTTCGGATCGGCGCGGAACTGGGGTGTGATTGCCAAACGCCTGTCGGATACCCGCGAGGTGGTGGCCGTGGATATGCGCAACCACGGGGCCTCGCCCTGGTCGGACGACCATTCCTATGCGGCCCTGGCCGCCGACCTGGCCGAGATGATCGGCGACCGGCCCCATGACGTGCTGGGCCATTCCATGGGCGGCAAGGCGGCGATGGTCCTGGCCCTTACCCCGCCCCACGCCGTTGGCAAGCTGGTGATCGCCGACATCGCGCCGGTGGCCTATGCGCACACCCAGGCGCATCTGATTACCGAGATGCGCGGCGTCGACCTGACGCAGGTGACCCGCCGGTCGGAGGCGGCGGCGCAACTGCCGGCGGTGCCCGATGACGGGACGCGGTCGTTCCTGCTGCAATCGCTGGATGTGGGGGCGCGGCGCTGGACGCTGAACCTCGACGCGCTGGAGGCGGAGATGCCGGGGATCATCGGCTTTCCGGAGATGGAGGGCGTGTTCGACGGACCGACGCTGTTCCTGTCGGGCGGGGACAGCGACTACGTGCGGCCCGAACACCGGACCCGGATCAAGGCGCTGTTCCCCAGGGCGCGATTGGCGGCGGTCCCGGGGGCGGGCCATTGGCTGCATGCCCAGAAGCCGCGCGAGTTCGAGGCGGCGGTCCGGGCCTTCCTCGATGCCGGAGCCGATTGAGCCCACGCCTCCGTAGGATGGGGTTTTACCCCATCGCCCGGCTTAGGCCGTCAGCCCCTCCGGCTCCTCCAACCCGTTGGCCCGGCAGCAGGCCGTCACCGTGTTCGCCAGCAGGCAGGCGATGGTCATCGGGCCGACGCCGCCCGGCACCGGGGTGATCGCGCCCGCGACGTCGGCGCAGCTGTCGAAATGGCAATCGCCCAGCAGCTGGGTTTTCCCCGGCTTGTCGGGATGGGGGACGCGGGTGATGCCCACGTCGATCACCGTCGCGCCGGGTTTGACCCAATCGCCCTTGACCATCTCGGCCCGCCCGACGGCCGCCACCAGGATGTCTGCTCGGCGGCAGACCTCCGGCAGGTCCGCCGTGCGGGAATGGGCGATGGTCACGGTGCAATTCTCGCGCAGGAGCAACTGCGCCATCGGCTTGCCGAACAGGTTCGACCGGCCGATCACGACCGCCTCCCGCCCCGTCAGGCTACCCAGTTGGTCGCGCAGCAGCATCAGGCAGCCCAGCGGCGTACAGCTGACCAGCGCCTTGCCCCCGGTCGCCAGCAGCCCGGCATTCGTCACGCTCAGCCCGTCGACATCTTTCGCCGGATCGATCCGGGCGACGGTGCGGCGCTCATCCAGATGGGCGGGGACCGGGAACTGGCAGAGGATGCCGTGTACCGACGGGTCGGCATTGAGCCGGTCGATAAGGGCGAACAGGTCCGCTTCCGACGTCTCGGCCGGCAGTCTGTGCTCGAACGAGGCCATGCCCGCCGCGACCGTCGCCCTGTGCTTGTGGCTCACGTAGACGTCGCTTGCCGGATCCTCGCCCACCAGGACCACGGCCAGGCCGGGCGTGACGCCATGTTCGGCCGTCAGCCACGCCACATGCCGCGCTACCTCGCCCCTGATCCGGGCGGCGAAGGCCTTTCCGTCGATGATCGTCGCCGCCATGCGCCTCTCCCTTTTGCCGCCTCGTCTTCCGCGGCCGTTCGAGTTCTTCCTCTGGCCGGAAATACCCCCGCCGGAGGCCGCGGGCGGAGGGGGTTCGATGCCCCCTTCGCACGCTCGTTTCTAGAACAGCCCTTCGACCTCGCCCGCCGGGTTCAGCCCGATCTTCTCGGCCGAGGGCACGCGGGGCAGGCCGGGCATGGTCATGATCTCTCCGCAGATCACCACGACGAAGCCCGCCCCCGCCGACAGCCGCACCTCGCGCACCGGGACCGAATGGCCTGTGGGCGCGCCGCGCAGGTTCGGGTCGGTGGAAAACGAATACTGCGTCTTCGCCATGCAGACCGGCAAATCGCCATAGCCCTGCTCCTCCCAAGCGCGCAACTGGTCGCGGATCTTCTTGTCGGCCAGGACCTCGTCGGCGAAGATAGATGCGCTTGGCGATGGTCTCGATCTTCTGGAAGAGCGGCATGTCGTCGGGATAGATCGGGGCGAAGGTGCTGATCCCGCTTTCGGCAATCTCGGCAACCCGGCGGGCCAGCGCCTCGGAGCCCTCGGAGCCGTCGGCCCAATGCTTCGAGATGATCGCCTCGGAGCCCTGCGTTTCCACGTAATCCTGCACTGCCTTCACCTCGGCCTCGGTGTCGCCGGTAAAGTGGTTGATGGCAACGACGACGGGGACGCCGAAGCTTTTGACGTTGCCGATATGGCGGCCCAGATTGGCGCAGCCGGCCTCCACCGCCGCCACGTTCTCGGCGCCCAGATCGTCTTTGGCGACGCCGCCATTCATTTTCATGGCGCGCACGGTCGCCACCAGCACCACGCAATCGGGGGCGAGGCCCGCCTTGCGGCACTTGATGTTCATGAATTTCTCGGCGCCCAGATCGGCGCCGAACCCCGCTTCGGTCACGACGAAATCGGCCAGCTTCAACGCCGTGGTCGTCGCGATGACCGAGTTGCAGCCATGGGCGATGTTGGCGAAGGGGCCGCCATGGACGAAGGCGGGGTTATTTTCCAGGGTCTGGACCAGGTTCGGCTGCATCGCGTCTTTCAGCAGCACGGTCATGGCCCCGTCGGCTTTGATGTCGCGGCAATAGACGGGCGAGCGGTCGCGGCGGTAGGCGACGATCATGTCGCCCAGGCGCTTTTGCAGGTCATCGAGGTTCTTCGCGAGACAAAGGATCGCCATAACCTCGGACGCGACCGTGATGTCAAATCCACCCTCGCGCGGGAAAC
>JBCCCB010000021.1:0-27200 GCA_039033775.1 Pseudomonadota bacterium
ATTTGTCTGCCCCCTGACAAGTGGTCCTCCCTGAAGTAGGCTTTCGAGCCAGTGCTCCGCTCCCTGAGAACTGGACCGTTTGGAACTGGAGTTTTCGGCTAGTCTATCCCTGGGCTGGGCTGGATTGGGCGAGGGGCGGAGCAGAAGAAGGAACGAAGCTTCGCACAGAAGGCTCATGATGCTCGGCACGCCAGCGAACAAGATATCCCGATTTCGCGCGCAATTGCCGAGACTTCTGAAACAGTTCAGCGAGTATAGCCCAACGGGATGTTGCCTCCGGTCCGCCGTGAGGTCGCGGCGGCGAGGCCGCCCGTCCCACAGGTCAGTCCGCCGTGTCCGCGATGCCCCGAGGGTCGGCCAGATCGGAGCGGGTGACGAACCCGTCATCGGTCAGCGCGGTGAGGAAAGCGATCATGTCCGCCTTCTCCTCCTCGGTCATGGCAAAGCCCCGGATCGGCCCGCCGTGACGGTGTTCATGGCCGCGCATGACCTTACCCGGGTCTGCGCCGTCCCGGGGCCGTCCGCCGGACGCGTAGTGGTCCAGCACCTCTTCGAGCGTCTCGAGGCTGCCATCGTGCATGTAGGGGGCGGTCAGGGCGATGTTGCGCAGGCTCGGCGGCCGGAAGAGCCCGCGGTGACGCGGATCGCCCGTCACCTCGTAAAGGCCCTGGTTCCCCTCGGGATAGGCACCCGTGCCGTCCAGATCATAAAGGGCGTTGGTGAAGAACATCCCGGGCTCGGCGCCGGGCGGCGTCTCGGCGTCGACATAGGACACCGTCATCGTCGGGCCGGAATGGCATTGGTGGCACTCGAACCGGTCGTCGCCGAAGAGCGCGAGGCCCCGGCGCGCCGGGGGAGTCAGCGCCGCGCCATCGCCTTGAGCGTATCGATCGACCGGGCTGTCGAAGCTGGTCATCGTGCGCAGGAAGCTCGCCAGCGATTGCACGACATGGTCCCAGCCGGGGTTCGGCTCATCCGGGAAGGCCGCGGCGAACATCGGAGCATAGCCCGGATCGGCGGTGAGCCCGCCCAGCACCCGCGCGGCATTGCCGTCGTTCACGCCGAGCTCCACCGGCCGCTCGGACCGGATGGGGATGTGGATCTGGTCCTCCAGCGTGGTGAGCGTAGGGTCCGCCCAGGTCAGCTGCGGCAGCCACGCGAGGTTCATCAGGGGCTGCGCGTTCCGGGGGTGCATCTGGCCGGTTTCGGGGCGGCTGGGCATGTCTTTGAAAAGACGACGAATCTCTGGATTGCCCGTGTCAATATGGCGAAATCGACAGGTTTCGATCTGGACGTCGTGGGGGCCGACGGTTGTTTTCTGATCTCTCGGGCCTGATCCCAGGGCGGGTTTTGGTGGGTCGGTTTCGGTGGATTAGGTTATACCATATTGTATTTCTTAATATTTTATAACTTCGCCAAGTCTGACATCGTGTGCCACCTGTGTCGATCCTGCACTGGGTTCCCCGACGTCATCCAAGAGATTTCGGCGGTTTGGCTCACAAATTGTTGACCGGCGAAAAACCGCTGCCAATGATGCCCGAAAAACAGACCAGAATATCTGGGGGACAGGGTGACGGAGACTTCTTCCAACGGGCAGGCGCCCGACCAGGATCTTTTGCGCCGCGCCGCCAAACTGCGGAGCGCGGTGCGGGAAACCTTCGGATCGGTGGCCATGTCGATGATGGCGCTGCCGCGGTACCGGCATCTGGCCATCGGTGATCTGCAACATCTGGTCCTGGAGCCCCTGGTTCAGGATCGCATCGCGCTGGCGCGGAAGGCGTCCGAGGACGGGCCGCTGGCCGATATCGCCGGGATGGCGATCTGGGCGAGCGTGTCCGAGGAGGTGGACGCGAAGATCCGCGAGCAGATCAAGGCGGGCGTGTTTCCGGTTCGTCTGCGGGCGGAGGACTGGAAGAGTGGCGAGATCAACTGGCTCTTCGACGTGATCGCCCCGGACCGCGCGGCGGCGGCTGCGGTGATCGCGAATTTCAAGCAGGTCGCGAAGGAGGGGGAGCTGCGCCTGCACCCCCTGGTGCCGCGGCTGCTGGATCAGGAGACGTTGGAGAAGATGGGTGCGCGGGCGATGGGGGGTGAGGCATGAGTGATCACATCTACTACATCCAGGCCGCAACGGATTCCGCAAACGTTCGAGGCTATGAACCTCAGCCTCCTGAGGGCGTAGATGCCGAAGATTTCTATAAGGCTCGAATGACCCATCAATATAACGTCCGTTTCAAGGGCGAAGACCCCGATCCTATTAGATTTCCATCCGAGCTCGTTTTTAGCCGAACTAATCCAGCTTCGAGCCTGGATGTCCCAATATTCCAAAATCTCGGCTTCTACGTCCGGCGGGAAATTGCGGAAACCCTTGGTCATTTTGACATTGGTCGATCCTTGCTCAAGCCGGTAACCGTGCATCTCTCAGATGGCTCGACGAATGAAGACTACGTCTGTCTGTTCGTCGCTGATTGGCGCTCGACGATCGATCCGGAAAGGTCGGAGCCATTCAGCCGTACTTATAAAAATAGACCCAAGCTTCGAACGTCAAAGGCAATACACACAGGCGTGTTCGCGTCTCCGGAGGCGCTGGTGGGGCCGGCGCTTTGGTTCGACCCGGATGTCAGCAACACATTCTTTGTAAACGCTGATCTCGGCAAGGCACTTAAGGCTGGTCACGACGGAAAGAAGCTTAAGCTCAAGAAAATCATGATTTCCGGGGAGGCGAATTAATGGCCGATGACAAGCAGCCGCCTTCAATTGCTACTGAAACCAGTTTTAGACTTCATCATACTACGCCAATTAGGTTGTTTGGCATTGAGGGTGTAAGGGACGTCTTGGCGGTAGCCGGAATTGAACAGGAAGCTCGTGGAAACAAGATCGCACTCTTCTTTGAGCAATCGTACCTGGAGGCTATTCGGGACGGCGATCCGAGGGTGCGTGTGGCTTATGAAGAGGCCGGATTCGGGATGCAGCTCCATCGCGGAGGACACCCTGGATACACCGATTTCATGGAGGATCGTCTCCAAGACATCTTTGACACCTACCAAACTGACGGAACGATCGGGTCTAATGCCCAAGCCGTTGTAAGTCGCGAGGCAAAGACTCTTTTCCATTTCATGAAGAGGGTCTCTGAAGGTAAGGTTAGCGGTGTAACCGTGGATGGCGGTGCGGAAAATAAGGCCGCGCTGGAGAATGCCTATGAGACGATCGCCTTGGTTCTGCGAGGTGAGGATTTACCTCCTGAAATAAGTGCACAGCAACGAGCAGCTGCGGAGGCGTTCATTGCCGAGGCTCAAACTGCCCCCTTCGACTCTACACTCGTGGATGAGGACAGTACTCGGAACACCCAGGCTCGTACCGATGTGCAGCGGGACCTGACGAACAATCTCAAGGACATTGGCGCGCTTTCACAAGACCAGGCGGCACAAGCTGAGGCCCGCCTTCAGCTTGCAGAACAGGATATTGCCGCAGGCGATGATCGTGTCGCAGAGAACGACATCAGGGCCGTCGCAATCACGAACGGACGGGCAGGAATGCAGGCCGCGACTGGCGATCTGACATTAACGCCTGAGGAACGCAACTGGTGGACAGCCGCTCAAGCGATCGTTGGCATTTCCCGAGAGGTCTTGAATGGGCAAATGCCAGACCTGCCCCCGGTTCAGGATTACGTCTCCGAGATGACGGGTATCTGGGACCGCTTGATTCAAACATTTGGTAGTCTTGCTCCCGATTTCTCAAGAATTGACTCTGATTCTCTTCAGAGTATCGACACGTCATTTCAGTCAATGGTTTCCGGGATCGGTGGCAGCTGGGCTGGCGACACGATTGAATTCTTGAATGCCGCATACGATGCAATGAAAGTTGCGGCAAACGATGGCGATTTTGAACCCCTCTGGCAAGTGACGAAGGAGTATGGCTTTGCGCTTGTTTTAAGTGCTGCCTTGGTAGCCGGTACGATGGCGGCAGCCTCACTTGCTGCAGCCGCGATTTTTGGGGCGGCTGCCGCACCAGTGGCAGCGACGATTGTTGGCGCTGCCTGGGCAGTTTACGGCATTTACGACGCCTTTGTTAATGGTTCTGAGCTTTTTGACAAAATTTCTACAGACATCTGGAATATTTTTACCGAAGTCTATAACTTGGCGCAGAATGATAGAATAAACGCTACAGTCCAGCAACTCTTCGATCAAATCGCCGCAGATAATTTTGATGCCCCTGTAGGAAATGCATTTGAGTTGCCCTTTGTTGCAGATACCGAGGCGGATGGTTTTGCGCCTCGGATTATCGGAACAGACGCCGATGAATTGCTGTGGGCTCAAAACGGCGCATTTGTACATGGCGAAGGCGGCAACGACGAACTTCGCTATCTCGGCACGACTGCGGAAGGACCGGCGGGCCCATCAAATGGTGGACTGATCGGTGGGGCAGGGGACGACGTCCTATTGCTTCGCAACTACGATCGGGTCCTTGCCGATGGCGGTGAAGGAAATGACTTCATCATCGCGAGTGCTTCGGGGCAACAGGGGGTGTTCCTCGGCGGTCTTGGGCGTGATGTCATCTCCGTTCAGGGCCGAGGATCGACCATTTTCGGAGACCGCATTGACGGTGCATCCTCTGACGGCATGGACGGTCGTCCTGTGCCGCTGGATCCGAACGATCCGGCCCATTCAGACGTCATATACTGGGCTCCGAGCGTCACCTTCATGGACGCAACACCAGTTGACCAGCTTAGGTTCTACGGCCTTCCACTAACCGGCGGGAACAACGCCCT
This sequence comes from Pseudomonadota bacterium, assembly GCA_039033775.1. GTDB lineage: Bacteria > Pseudomonadota > Alphaproteobacteria > Rhodobacterales > Rhodobacteraceae > Jannaschia. The sequence continues at coordinate 4,769 of JBCCCB010000021.1, forward strand.
GCCGATGGCCGCCGGCCCGATTGTTGGCCTGCTTTCTGTCTTTGGCGGTGGATTGGGGACGGTCAATAGCTCAATCTACTACGACTTTCTGTTCCCCTGGATAACGTATCATTACGACCGCGACGAGCGGACGATGTATGTGGCGAACTTGTTCAACATCATCGATCTGTTTGACGGCGGCGACGGAGAGAACGTGGGCGGAGAGCGTTTCCGCGGGGCCATGGTCGTCCGCAATTACGACGAGCCGCCTGTTACCTTCTGGGGCAGCCAAGTCGATGATCTACCGGCCGGCGATATGGGATTCGTATTCAAGAACACGAACCCGCTGCTGGCTTTCCTGGCGTTCCTGCCAATTCCGGGAATCGGAATGTTGACTCGGGTTCTCCCGATGATTGACGAGCTGCTAGCAATCCTTGGCGCCGCCGAACGCTATGAGCAGCTGCTCAAGTGGGACGACCCCGACGACCCCCTCATCCTCGACCTCGACGGCGACGGGATTGAGACCGTCGACATCGATGACACCGACGTTCGGTTCGACTTCGACAATGACTTCTTCGCGGAGCGGGCCGGGTGGGTGGCGCCGGATGATGGGTTCCTAACGCGGGATCTCGATGGGGATGGGCTCATTGAGGATGTCTCGGAGCTGATCGGGGGCGAAGGGCGGTTCGGGTTCGATGTGCTGCGCGATTTCGATCTGAACGGCGACGGCGTGATCGATGCGCTGGATGCCGTCTGGGCGGAATTGGGGGTCTGGCAGGATCTGGACCAGGATGGGGTCACCGATGAGGGTGAGGTCAAGTCGCTCGACGAGATGGGGATCGTGTCGATCGATCTCGATAGTGCGGCGGAGCTTGGGGTGACGACGCCCCAGGGCACGGAGCTTCTGCAGAGCGGGCTGTTCGGGTGGGCCGACGGGACCACGGGGAACATCTTCGAGGCGATCTTCGAGGCCGATCCCATCGACACCGCCTATCGCGGGAAGACGGCGCCGTCGCCGTGGCTGGATTTCGACGTGCTGCCCGATGCCAAAGGCTTCGGGCGAGTGACCGACCTGGCGGTGGCCATGTCGAACGACCCGCTGCTGGGGCAGATCGTGGAGACCACCGCGGCAGAGATGAATACGGTCGATCTGCGGGTTCTGCGAGAGCAGGCGGGGGATACGCTGTCGCGCTGGTCGGTGGTTCAAGAGCTGACGCGCGAGCTGACCGCAGTGCGGATGGAGGAGGTGGACGGCAAGACCATCTTGGCCGACATCGCGGCGTGGGATGCCGATCTGGGCGGTTACGTGCTGCAGAGCGGGGCGGATGTGACCGACGCGGGCGGCGCGGTGATCGCGGTGCCGAGCTTGGACGACGTCATGGCTATGGAAGGCTGGACGTTGGAGGAGATGTTCAGCCCGACCGATCAGAAGGTGCTGCCGGCGCGGGTGGAGCGGCCCTATCTGGCGGAGATCGCCGAGGGCGATGTGCGCATCGTCGATTGGGGCGTGGCGCAGGCGGACGGATCGTGGCGCCTGGCCTCGGGGGCGCCGGTGCTGGATGCGGATGGGGCGGAGATCGCCCTGCCGACCCTGGAGGACGTGCTGGCCCAGGCGGCGCCCGAGGGGCTGGAATGGCGGATCGAGGAATTCGGGACGAATATCTTCCGGGACACCAAGGTCGAAGAGGTCGGGGTCCGGCAGATCGATGGGCGGGCCGTGGATTTCACGGTCGAGGTCACGGATCGGGATGGGACCTTCTACGTTTGGTCGCGGCAACTGGACCGGGCGTTGGAGCTGCAGGAGAAGTTCGGCGAGCCGCGGGATTTCAACCTGCGGAATTACGAGGTCGTCTTCGAGAACTTGGATGAGTTGGACTCGACCACGGACTCGACTTACCGCGTCGAGGTTTTGACGCCGGGCCAGTTCCACTTGGCCACCTCGCTGATTTCGGTCGATTTCGATCCGCGGATGCTGGAGGCGTCGATCGACCCGGATACCGGGGTCATCGATTACACGGTGAACGACACGGGGCGGGCCAGCCTGTCGCCCGACGGGGATTACGTGAGCCCGATCACGCCAGCCATCGAGATGCTGGAACTGGCGATGAACCAATACATCATCTTCAGCCAGGCCACGGCGGTGAAGATGGCTCTGAAGGGCGGGCTGTCGGATTATGCCCGTGGGCTGGAATACGTTGTGGCCGTCGACGAGTGGCAGGCGACGACGGATCGCGGCCTGGCGCCGATCTTCGAGGCGATCTTCGAGAATGCGCCGGATGGGTTCGATGCGACCTATGATTGGTTCATCGAGTGGGGGCATATCCTGGCGCAGATCTATCCGGATTACCGGGTGTCGGGCGAGGGCAACCTTTATGGCTTGGCGCCGGCGATGGATCAGCGGCTGGTCATGCAATACATGCTGTCGGCCTATGAGACGTTCCCGCCGGATGTGGACCTGCAGGCGGCGATGAATGCCTTCGCCATCAATGAGACACTGTTGGTGGCCCATGGCGACGATGCGACCACGGTGAATGGCACCGGGGGGACCGACTTCATCCATATGACGGCGGGCGATCAGGTCTACCGCGGCGGGAACGGCGCGGACATGTACTTTGTCGGCCAGAATGCCGGGAAGGACACGATCGAGGCCTATGATGCCGGTGACGCGGATGAGCTGCGTTTCGTCGGCGTGTCGTCCAAGGACATCATCGCGGTGCGCGACACGCAGGATCTGATCCTGACGACGACGGATGGCGGGACGGAGATCCGTCTGATCGACCAGTTCCTGGGGGAGCTGAATCCCACGGTGGGTCAGGGGCTGCAGGATAGCGGCGTCAACGCCATCGTCTTTTCGGACGGGGTGATGTGGGACCGGTTCCGCATGGCCTATGAGGTGCGGGATCCGGGCGATGACGACCGGACCTATGCGGGCTCGGGCTCGGCCGACGTGCTGGAAGGTGGCACGGGCAATGACGTGCTGCTGGGCGGCGCGGGCGGCGATATCTATACGTTCCGTCGCGGGGACGGGCAGGACGTGGTGGAGGATGGCAATCCGCCCAGCTTCTCGCCCTCGGCCGGCGGGCTGGACATCATCCGCTTCGAAGGAGAGATCGGCGCCGACGACGTCCGGTTGGAGCGGGACGGGGAATCCGACGACCTGCGCATCATCGTGCTGGACGAAGATGGCGTCGAGACCGGGGACACGATCCTGGTGCGGGGCCAGTTCGGCGGTCTGCGTCTGAACCTGGGGGCGCTTGGCGGCTTCGCGCCCGATCTCGAACTGGACTACATCGCCCCCAACCTGATCGAACGCTTCGTGTTCGAGAACGGCACGTCGCTGGATTTCGAGGAGATCAAGGACCGGGTCCTGAAGAACGCCAGGACCGATGGCGATGACGCGATCTTCGGCACGTTGGCCGACAACGAGACCCTGGATGGTGGTGCCGGCAACGATGTGCTGATCGGCCGCGAGGGCGGGGACATCTATGTCTTCCAGCAGGGCTATGGCGAAGACGTGTTCCGGGACGGGGACTTTTCGATCAAGATCCTGGGCTCCCCGCCCGATACGTTGCGGATCGAGGGGCTGGGCTGGAACGACTTCACCTATGAGCGGGAGGGCGCGTCCGACGACCTGACGATGCGGGTCACGGAGAGCCCGGAAGACGCGATCATCCTGACCGACTACTTGGAGCGGCAGCCGTTCCTGGGCTATATCAACCTGATCGAACAGATCGTCTTCACCGGCGGGACGGCCGATACCGGGGACGATGTGCCGTGGTCCTGGCTGCAGCTTCTGCAGACCTTCGTCGATGCCAAGCGGACCGATGGCGACGACCACATGTTCGGCTTCCTGGTCTCTGACGAGATCGACGGCGGCTTGGGCGACGACACGCTGGAGGGTCTGGGCGGATCGGACCGGTATATCTGGCGGTCGGGCGAGGGTTCGGACATCATCATCGATGCGGGCGGCGACTTCGATCGGATCATCTTCGACGGGATCACGTTGGCCGAAGTGTCGGTGTCGCGCACGGCGTTGGATCTGATCTTCACGCTGGATGCGACGGGCGAAACCCTGACGCTGAAGGATCAGTATATCCGGCGCGATGCCCAATTCATGGCGACCGAGCTGTTTGTCTTCGCCGATCAGACGGTGGAATGGACGAACCTCAACCCCGAGGATGTGGATCTGATCGGGACCGGCGGGGCGGACACGATCGTTGGGTCGAACTTCGGCGAAGTGCTCGACGGGCGCGGCGGCGATGACAGCTTGGTCGGCGGGTCCGGCGGGGACATCTACCGCTGGGATGCGGGCTATGGCGATGACGTCATTCAGGATCGCCAGCTTCGGAATGCCTGGGAGACGCGCGACGGTCGTCTTGAGCGGGAACGGCCCGACGTCATCGAGTTCGGTGGCGGGATCGCCAGTCGGGATGAGCTGATCTGGACGAAGGACGGCGTGGACCTGCTGATCCAGATCAGCGGTCGTCCCGATTCCCTTCGCATTCAGCGGCAATTCGGAGAGGAAGCCGGGGACGATGTGTACCGCATCGAACGGTTCAAGTTTTTCGACGGCACCGAGATGGATATCTCGGATGTGGAGGAACTGCTCGCCATTGCGGGGGGCAATCGCGGGGACAACCTGATCGAAGGATCGGGGGATTCCGATGACGTTCTGGACGGGCGTCAGGGGGATGACACGCTGATCGGCTATGGCGGCAACGACACCTACGCCTTCGGCTCGGGCTACGATTTCGACGTCGTGCAGGATTCCAGCGGCAATGACCGGGTCGTCTTTGGCAGCCTGGTCCGGCTGGAGGACCTGAAGCTGCGCCGTGAAGGCGATGACCTGCTGATCGATTTGGGCGTGGGCGCGGATGTGCTGCGCGTGGTCGGCGGCTTGGGCAGCCAGCAGATCGAGCGTTATGAGTTTGCGGACGGGATGGTCCTGACCACCAACGACATGCGTGACCGGATGGTGCAGGGCACCGATGGGGACGACAGCATCGAAGGGTTCGACGGTCGGTCGGATACGATTGATGGTGGCGCGGGCACGGACTTCCTGGTCGGTGGCAGTGGCAATGACGAGTACCGGTTCGGGCTGGGCGATGGCGACGATGCCATCCGCGATACATCTGGCTTCGACCGGATTGTCTTCAGCGAAGGGATCACGCGGGCGGATGTGATCGCCGAGCTGGTGGGCGAGGACCTGGTCTTCACCCTGCGCGACAGCGGCGAGAGTCTGGCGGTGTTGGATGCGACGACGGACCCGGTCGAGACCATCGTTTTCGCCGACGGCGAGACGGTGAGCTGGGAGACGGTGCGCCTGGAGATCGTCGCGGGTAATGACGGGTCTCCGACGTCGGATCTGATTGATCTTAATGATTTCGGGACGGGCGCGGAGATCGCGCCGGGCCGGGGTTTCGACACGATCGTGGGGGCGGGCGATACCGACGCCGAGCGGATCGTCTTCGAGGAAGGCGATGGCGTCGACGTGATCGGCGCGAACCGCAGCACGGAGATCGTGCTGACGGACCACGTGTCGACCGAGGCGGTGGTGATCCGCGACGCAGCGGAGACCGGGCAATTGACGGTGTCGTTGCCGCGGACGGGCGATCGGATCGCCTTGCCCTCCGGTTTGGGTCTGGGCAGCCGGATCGTCTTTGCCGATGGCGTGTCCTGGGAGCAGTCCGACCTGCTGGCGGCCGCGTGGGCGGCGCAGGCCGATGACGGCAATGACGTGATCTTCGGCGGGGCGGGTGACGCCACCATCGAAGGCGGGCCCGGAAACGACGATATCGACGGTGGGGGCGGCAACACCACCTTCCTGTTCGCGCGGGGGGACGGCCACGATGTGATCGTCGATACCGGCGGGGTCGACGACATCCTGGTGACCGGGTACGCGCCGGACGACCTGAAGGTGTCGCGCCCGGTGCTGGATCGCGAAGAGGTGCTGCTGTCATTCGCCGATGGGGCGGATACGATCCTGCTTCGAGGTGGGATCCTGTCGGGCAACAACATCAACAACGTGGTGTTCTCGGACGGGACGACGATCACCCGGGATGACATCAATCAATTGGTCATCGGAACGGGGACGGAGGCCGATGACATCATCACCGGGACCTCGGCCCGGCAGACCATCGAAGGCGGCGGCGGTGACGATCTGATCGACGGCGCCGGCGGCGGGGATGTCTATGTCTTCCGCCGGGGCGATGGGGCCGATGTCATCACCGGTTTCGATACCGGTGCTTTCCTGCGTCTGCCGGATATTCCGCGCGAGGATGTGACGCTGGTCCGGCAGGACAGGGATCTTCTGGTGCTGATCGAGGGGGGAGACGAGATCCTGGTGCGCGGGCATTGGCCCAGCTCCTCGACCTCCACATCCCGAGGTTTGTCGAGCATTCAGTTCAACGATGACTCGGTGATGATTTGGTTCAACATCGATGATGTCGTCGAAGCGAACAACCAGGGGAATGATCGTCTATCCATCGGGTCCGGGCTGGTCGATGGCGGGCTGGGGAACGATTATCTGCGCGGCGGGTCGTCGTCGCACGAATACTTCTTCGAGCGCGGCGACGGTCGGGATGTGATCGATGACAGCACATGGTCCGGATCGTCCAGCGATACGCTGCGCCTGTCGGGTTACACGATGGCGGAGGCCCAGTGGCGGGCCGTGAATGAGGGAGTCGTCATCAGCTTCACCACATCGAAAGATGAGATTTACGTCCGTGACGCCCTTTATGTCTTCAGCGGGACGCCCCCAATTCTCCGCGGTGGCATTATCTTCGACGATGGCACCATGTCGATCCAGCAGGTCGCGCAAGCGATCGTGGATCAGCAGGGGACGGATGGGCCGGATGCGATCCGAGGATCGAGAATTGCCGAGTTTGTCCGCGTCACGCCCGGCGACGACAGCATCTGGCTGGGCGCCGGACAGGATACGGTCCTATACGAAGCAGGGGACGGCCGCGTACAGATCAGCGGGAACAGTAGCGGCAAGACGATCATCCTGGACAACCACGTCCCGGCGGACGTGGACGTCAAGCCCCTGCCGGGCGATGATTTCGGCCTGCGGTTGGATTTCGGCAACGGCGATCTGATCGAGATCCCGGGCAATGGCTCCTTTACGATCCTGGGCACGTTGGTCTTTGACGATGGCACGGAGGTGACGGGGAATACTCTACTTGGGTCCCTTGCCCTTGGGATTCCCCCCTCCACGTCTGGGGATGACACGGTTCAGGGCACGGCCGCCGACAATATACTGACTGGCCAGGCCGGGGATGATGTGATCCTGACCGAAGGGGGGTCCGATACGATCACTTGGGTCCGGGGCGACGGCAATGACACCATCGTCCGCGATAGTGCAGAGGGCGGGAGCTGGACGCTCAACCTGATCGGCGCCGATATCACGGCGGCCGATGTCACGATCGTCGGTCCGCTTCCGACATTGGGCGGATCATTCGATCCCCTAGACTATGAAGTCCGCATCGCCGGCCCTGATGGGGGCACGATCTATGTCCAGTCGGCCAATTACGGGCTTGATCGGCTGACCGGGTCTGATTTCGACTGGAACGAAGATCAGATCGAGGCGCGGCTGGTCCCCTATGATGTGCCGGATTGGGTGCCGGTCCGGATCGAAACAACGGATGCGTCGGAAGTGTTCCAAGGTACGCCGCGGTCCGAAGTCTTCGATACTCTCTTCGAGGATGGCACCGATACGTATCAGCTGGATCGGTTTGGCGGCAACGACCGGATCCTGACGAGAAACTTCTCTAATGACGGGTTCGATACGGTCGAGATTGCCAATGTCGCGTCGACCGAAATCCAAGCACTTCGTGGCCTAAACACCACCGGATCTTTCTTTACCGATGACGACCTCATCCTGTTCTGGGGGGAGGGCGGCCATTCCGTGGCGATCGGCGACGCGTTCTCGGGTGGGCTGGCCGATCCGGAGAGCGACTTCCTGGTCTCGTTTGCGGATGGCGTGAGCATCGCCGTGCGCGATTTGGCCGAGACGGCCGTCTCAATCCCGACGGGCGACTTGTCGCTGACCCGCGGGGTCGATACCGGTCTGCACTTCATCCAACAGGAGTCGGAATCCGGGCGCTTGGAGCTGGATCTGAACGGCGTGACGGCGGATGAGATCACCGCCGAACGGTTGGATGGGGACATCCTGCTTCAGGTTGCGGCCCGTGCCGCCGATGGATCGGACGCGATGGCGATTCGGGTCTTCGGGGCGCTGACGGCGACTGGGTTCGCCGTCACGCTGGATGATGGAACCATCCTAGGGGCGCAGGATATCATCGTGCCGCTGGTGTCGCAGACCGGAACGGCGGATGACGACGTGCTGGTTGGCATGTCGGTCAATCCGGACCGCGCCAATCTGGACATCACATTGGAAGGTGGGCTGGGCGACGACACGGTGATGTCGGGCGTCCAGAACGGCGAAACGCGGGTCGTCTATACCCGTGGAGACGGCAACGATCTGATCCATGCCGGGACCGATACCGATGGGTTCAGCAACGGGTTTCCGGTGCTGGACCTGCGGGGCATCGCGCCCGGGGATGTGAGCTTTACCGCCTTCGGCAGCGATCTGTTCGTGACGATTGCAGAAACGGCACCCGGCGCGGGCGATGGTGGCCGCCTGCATATGGTCGATGCGATGACGGGGGATGATGGCGTGGGGTCCTCTGCGCCCCGCCGCGCGAAGCTGGGCGAGGTGGCTTTCGACGATGGGAGCCGTCTGTCTGCCAGCGATATCCTGGCGCTGATCCGGGCGTCGGAAGAGGAAGCCGCGACCAGTGGCGACGATTACAAAGCGGTGTCCGACGCCGGCGTGGTGATCCACGAGATGGGCGGCGGCGATGACGTTGTCGTCTCGGAGCGCAGCTCGGACACCTACATCTATCGCAGCGGGGATGGGCACGATTCCTATTCCGACAGCGATGATGTCGGAAAATATGGGAAGTACGGCAAATACGGGCCTGGGTTCTATGGCGGGAAGTACGGGAAATACGGGCCGCCGTCGGCGCCCACGTCGAACGATGTTCTGCATCTGCCCGATTTGCTGAGTTCCCAGGTTGCGATCGAGCGCCGCGGCGACGATCTGCGCGTGGTCGTCCCGGAAAACGTGGCCGAGGGGATCAAGGCCGGCTCGATCCTGATGCCGGGCGCCTTCGCGGCGTCCGACAAGTATGGTGAATTGGATGTGATCGAGACCATCCGCTTCGCCGATGGCGAGGACTGGGACACCGAGTCCGTCATGCGGGCGATGGTGGATGACCAGGCCACGGCCGGGGATGATACGATCCGCGGAATCGACGCGCCGAACGAGATCCTTCGGGGTGGTGCGGGGGACGATGTCGTCACCGGTTTGTCCCGTGATGGCACGTTCATTTGGGCCCGCGGCGACGGCAACGACATCCTGCAGATGATCTCGCCGACCATCGAGTTGCGGGGCGTAACGGCGGATGCGCTGTCTTATGATGCATCGGGGCAGTCGCTGCGGATCGACATCGCCGACAGCGCCGAGGGCGCGGGCGATGGCGGCAGCATCACCGTGGAGGGCGCGCTGGTCGAGCTGCGCGGGGGCTTTTCGTCCTTGACGCCCTATGGCGACAATCTGCGGATCGAGTTGGATGACGGGACGGTCATCACCGAGGCCGGGATCACGGCGGCGGTGCTGGCCGGTGACGGGACCGATGGACCGGATATTCTGGTTGGCAGCGATTTTGCCGATACGCTGATCGGCGGCGCGGGCGCGGATTCGATGTCCGGCGAAGATGGGGGTGACACGTATATCTATCGCAACGGCGATGGACGCGATGTCATCACCGATACCGGTCGAAGCTGGAGCGGTACGGATAAGCTGGAATTCGTCGGGGTCGATCCAAGCCGGGTGACGGTGACGCGCAATCTGATCGACAGCAGTGATTTCGAGTTGATTATCGCCGAAAGCCGCCCGGGCGCCGGGGATTACGGGCGGATCACCCTGAACAATTCGTCGAGCTGGGGCATCGAGCAGGTCGTGTTCGAGGACGGGACGATCTGGACCCGGTCGACTCTGTCGTCGCTGGTCAATGCCCAAGGGTCGGTGACCGATGGGCCCGATCGGATCTCCGGCGGCAGCGGCAATGATGTTCTGGCCGGCGGTTTGGGGGATGATACGCTGCAAGGCGGGTCGGGCAACGACGTGTATCAGTTCACCCGCGGCGACGGGTCGGACGTGGTGATCGACACGTCGGGGCTGAACGTGCTGCGTCTTGTCGGGTACAGCGAGGACGAGGTCACGCTGCGCCGGCCGGGCCGGGACGGCACGGATCTGATCGTCGAGCTGTCGGTGTCGGGCGACCAGGTGCTGCTGGTCGACGGGCTGCGCAGTTTCTCGGCCTTCGGCAGCATCGAGATCGTGGATGCGGGTGTCACGCTGGATCGCGATGCGATCCTGGATGCCATCGCGGTGTCGGCCGCGGGGCCCGGCGATGACCTTGTCCTGGGGACCTCGTCGGCGGAGACGTTGACGGGCGGTGCGGGCAACGACCTGCTACAGGGCGAGGGCGGCGGCGATACCTATCTCTATCGCAGCGGCGATGGGGACGACCGGATCGCGGGCGCACGGGGCGACCGTCTGGAGCTGGTCGATCTGAACCCGGATGATGTGGCCTATGCCGCCCGCACGGGTCTGAGCGGACAGGACCTGCTGCTGCGGCTGAGCGGCGAGCGGGATCGGATCATCATCAACGATGCGCTGACCACGGGGCTGGATGAGATCCTGTTTGCCGATGGGAAGACTTGGACGCGGGTCGACATGATGGCGGCGGTGGTCCGCGATGCGGACACGCCCGGCAACGACCGGATCGAGGGTTTCGACCGCAGCACCGACCCCGATGCCGAGCCGGGCACGGGTCTCGATACGCTGCGCGGGGCCGAGGGCGATGACACGTTGGCCGGCGGGTCGGGCAATGACCTGTACATCGTCCGGCGTGGCGACGGGCACGACCTGATCGAGGATGACGGGGTCAACCTGCTGGACCCCGCGTTCGCGGCCTTCAATGACATCGACAGGCTGACCCTGGACGACTTCGTGTCGTCCGAGACGGCTGTGACGCGCGCCCATACCGGGTCGGACGATGTCACGCTGACCTTCGTGTCGGCGCCCGATCAGTCGGTCACGTTGCGCAACGTGCTGTCCGATGACGGGCAGGGGGTCGACCGGGTCATCTTCTCGGACGGGGTGACCTGGGATCGGGACACGCTGCTGGTGCTGACGGATAACCGCGCGCCCGTCGCTCGATCGGATGGCTATTTCACCGGGATCGGCCAGGAGCCGCTGACGATTGCGGTGGCCGAGCTTCTGCGCAACGACTTCGATCCCGATGGGGATGATCTGTCGATCATCTCGGTCGATGGCGGCGAGGCCGGCTTTGCGGAGTTGAATGCCGACGGGAACGTGGTGTTCACCGCCGCAGAAGGCTTCTTCGGGCCGACGACGCTGCGCTATGTCCTGTCTGACGGGCGCAGCGGTCAGGCCGTCGGTGAGGTGGATATCCGGATCAGGCCCAAGGCCGAAGCCCGCGACGATTCCGGCTTCACGGTCAAGGAAGACGGTTCGATCACAATCGAGTCCGCGCGTCTGCTGTCCAATGACCTGGATGGCGATCGGATGATTATCGGCCAGGTCCGCGATGCGGAAAATGGCCAGGTGTCGCTGGCCTCGAATGGCGAAGTCACCTTTACGCCGAATGCCAATTACAACGGCGAAGCCTCGTTCACGTATATCGGCAACACGCCGGAAGGCGGACGGGCCGAGGCCCGGGTGACGCTGATCGTCACGCCGGAGAACGATGCCCCGACGGCCGGGCAGGACGGAACCTTCGTCACCGACGAAGACGTGCCGTTCCAGATCGACGCGTCGGAGCTGTTGGCCAATGACGCGGATATCGACGGGGATACCCTGGCCGTCACGGCGGTCCAATCCTCGGCGGATGTCGTTGTGGTTCTGGAAGATGGCGTCATTACGGTGACGCCGCGCGACAGCTTCTTCGGCAGCACCAGCTTCACCTACACATTGTCCGACGGACAGGGCAGGACGGCGACCGGCACCGTGCGGGTGCGTGTGGAGCCGGTCAACGACAACCCGCTTCCGTTAAGCGACCGTATCGAGACCTATCAGGGCGAACCGATCCGCGAGGACAACCCGATCGTCATCAATGTGAACGATCTGCTGGCGAACGATATCGACGTGGATGGCGATACGATGACGGTCGTGTCGGTCCAGGATATCGGCAACAGCGGCGACGCGGAGTTATTGGACAACGGCACGATCCTCTACACGCCCCGGGCCAATTTCAACGGCACGGCGCAGTTCCGCTATTTGGTGGAAGACGGGCAGGGCGGCTCGGGCAGTGCGACGGTGCAGATCGTCTATGAGGCGGTCAACGACAACCCTGTGGCCCGCGACGATAGTTATACCAACCGCACTTGGCTGCGCGGTCTGGAAGATCAGCCGATGATTATTCCGGTCACGTCGCTGCTGGAGAACGACTTCGACGTGGATGGCGACGATCTGTCGTTCCGGTCGGTGTCCGATCCGGAGAACGGGGAAGTCGAATTGTCGGCCGACGGCCGGTCGGTCATCTTCACGCCCGATCCGTTCTATTGGGGCGAGGCGGTGTTCTTCTACACCATCGGTGACGAGGAAAACCTCGTCGACGGCGCCAAGGTCACCATGTGGTTCGAGAATGTGGGCCGCGATGCGCCCATTGCCGTGGATGACGATTTCGAGGTCTTCGAGGACAGCGAGTTGGTGATCCCACCAGAGGTCTTGCTGGGCAACGATATCGAGCGTGACCGCGACCCGATGCGCATCGTCAATGTAGTCCAGACCGGTTTCCCGAAGGGTGAGCTGAGCGTGAATGACGACGGGAACTTCGTCTTCACGCCCGATCTGAACGAGAACGGCCGGGCCTTCTATAACTACGTTGTCACGGACGATATCGACGGCAGCGATGTCGGTGAGATCACGATCACCATCATTCCGGTCAATGACGAACCGATCGCGGGCGAGGACGATCTGGGCCTGACGCCGTTCAACCTGCCGATGGTGATCCGGATTTCGGAGCTGATCGAGAACGATACCGATGTGGACGAGGATGACGTCCTGTTCTTTGCCGGCATCGACGGGGTGACCGAGGGCACCGCCAGCATCTATGGCAATCAGTTCATCGTCATCGAGTTCGACCGCGATTTCACGGGTGAGGTGCGTCTGGATTACCTGGTCACCGACGGTCGGCTGTCCGACCAGGGCTCCGGCTTCGGCGAGGTGGACAGCTTCTATTCCGGCATCCAGTTCGGGACTGACCTGCGGGATCTGATCTTCGGCAACGAGTTGGATGAGATCATCGAGGCGTTCGACGGCAACGACGATATCTTCGTGGGCGCGGGGGCGGATTCCGTCGATGCCGGGGCCGGCGATGATCTGGTGGAGCTGGGCACGGGGAACGACACCGTGCTGGGCGGCGCCGGGGACGATACGATCCTGGCCGGTGAGGGCGACGACTTCATCGATGGCGGCGACGATGCCGACAGCATCGATGGCGGCGCGGGCCGCGATACCGTGAGCTATGAGGGCTCCGATATCGGGGTGCGCGCCGATCTCCAGGCCCGGATCGGGCAGGGGGGGTGGGCCCAGGGCGATGTGTTCCTGGGGGTCGAGGACCTGATCGGGTCCGCCTGGCGGGATGGGCTGGGCGGTGACCAGACCGACAACCTGCTGCGAGGCCTGGATGGTGACGACCTGCTGCGGGGCCGTGATGGGGCCGACACGCTGGAAGGCGACGCGGGCGACGATACGCTGGAAGGCGGGGTCGGCGGCGATGTGCTGGATGGTGGCGACGGGCGCGACGCGGCCAATTACGAGTTCTCGGCCGAGGGCGTGCAGGTCGATCTGGCGGCCGGGACGGCCACGGGCGGCGATGCGGCGGGCGATACGCTGCTGTCCATCGAGGATCTGATCGGGTCCGACAATGGCGATGTGCTGACCGGTGATGCCGGGGACAACGCGCTGATCGGTCTGCGGGGCGATGACGTGCTGGATGGCGGGACCGGGGACGATTCCCTGTCCGGCGGGCGCGGCGCGGATACCCTGCGCGGCGGCGAGGGCGTGGATATCGCCGATTACTTCCTGTCCGCCGAAGGCGTCCATGTGGACATGAACGACGGCGCTTCGGGCGGCGGCGATGCCGAGGGCGATGTGTTCGAAGGCATCGAGATCGTGCGCGGCTCGTTCCACGACGACACGATCACCGGCGACGCGGCGGACAACATCATCCGAGGCGGCTATGGCGCCGATATCATCACCGGCGGCGATGGGATTCGACACGGCCGATTATTCGGATGCCGATGAAGGCGTCGAGGTCGATCTGGGCACCGGTCAGGGCCTGGTCGGTGAAGCGGCGGGCGATCTGTTGAGCGGGATCGAAGCGCTGATCGGATCTGAGAACGACGACACGCTGCGCGGCGGCGCCGAGGACGACACGTTCGAGGGCGGCCGCGGGCAGGACGACCTGCGGGGTGGGACCGGATCGGATACCTACCGGTTCGGCTTCGACAGCGGCAACGACACGGTGACCGAGGCGGGCGCAGCCGGCGATATCGACCGCGTGGCGCTGATGGCGCCGGTGCGCCCGGCCGATGTGTCGGTCGTCAAGCAGGGCGACGACCTGCTGTTGGAGCTGGAGCGGGGCGACGGCTTCCTCATCGACACACTGACTGTGACGAACCACTTCGTGTCGCCCGAAGACGGGATCGAAGAGATCGTCTTTGCCGACGGCACCGTCTGGGATCGCGACACGCTGGACATCTTGGCCCGCCTGGGCCGGTTCAACGCGGCCGACGACGTCTATCTGTTCGGCCAAGAGGACGAGGTGGCGATCATCGCCATCGCCGACCTGTTGGAGAACGACGCGACCGAGGGCGTGGAAGACCTGGAGCTTCTGTCGGTCGCGGCGCTGGATGACGGGATGGTCTGGCTGACCGCCGATGGCCTGTCGGTCGCCTATCTGGGCGCGCAGGATTTCAACGGCGATGCGTTCTTTGAATACACCGTCGGCGATCCGTTCGGGCGCGAATCCACCGCGCGGGTCGAGGTCAATCTGGCCCCGGTCAACGATGCGCCCTTCGCAGGGAACGACGGCATCTTCACCGGTCAGGAAGATGAATGGATGCGGATCCGCATCTCGGATCTGCTTATCAATGATGGGGATATCGACGGCGATCCGATCCGGATCGCAGGTCTGGACCCGCTCTTCGATGATGACGGCAATCCGCTTTATGCCGGTGGCTTCTTCCCGCTGACCAATGGGCGCGGGCGGATCACCGACGACTTCATCGAGTTCCTGCCGCGGACCGACCATTTCGGCTTCGCCGGCTTCACCTACATCCTGGCGGACCCGGATGGGGCCACGGCAACCGGTGAGGTCGAGTTGCTGATCGAGCCGGTGAACGATGCGCCGCGGGGTGGTGGCAGCGCGACGATCCGACTTGATAAGGTCAATCTGCTCAATATCAACGACTTCCTTGCCAGTGACTTCGACCCCGAGGGCGATGATTTCGGCATCGTCGGCGGGTTGCATTCGGTGACGAACGGCACGCTGGTCTATGAGCCGACGACGGGCGCGATCCAGTTCACGGCGGATGCGCTCGGCTCGGCCAGCTTCAGCTACGATCTGCAAGATGTTCGGGGCGCGCGGTCGACGGTGACGGTCGATCTGACGGTCATTCCACTGAACGATCCGCCGACGGCGCGGAACGATGGCGGGTTTCAGACCTTCGAGGATCAGGTCATCACCATCGACCCGGCCGCCCTGCTGGCCAATGACGGCGATCCCAATGGTGACGTGCTGGTCATCTCGGCCTTGGAACGCTTCCCGGACAATGGCGATGTGGAGTTCGTGGGCGACCAGATCGTCTTCACGCCGCGCGCCGATTTCAACGGCCAGGCCGGGTTCGTCTATCAGATCACCGATGGGCGCGGCGGCTTCGACGAGGCCTATGTCTCCATCGAGATCGTGCCGCGCAACGATGTGCCGGTGCTGTTCGACGACCTGACCTTCGGTTTCGAGGATGAGTCGATCACCCTGGTCCCGGGTGAGGTCTTCGGCAACGACATCGAACCCGATGGCGATGTGATCTTCTATTCCGCGGTCGAGGTGGCAGGGGTCGTCGTCAACGAATGGGCCGACCGGTCGCTGGTCACCCATATGTTGGAGCTTGGGCCCGATACGCTGGGTGACGACGTGGCGATTGCCGCTGCGCAGGTGGTCCGGGGCGATCTGCCGGGCTGGCTAAGCTTTGCCGATGGCACCTTGACCGGGACCTTCCCGGCGGGTGGCGCGCCGGTGGAGTTGGCCGTCGCCTGGTCCGACGGGTCGGAAGAGACGCTGACCCTGACCGAAGCCGATGCGGCGACGTTGGCCACGGGCCAGCCGCTGATCGGGCCCGAGGGCGCGACGGCGGTGGTGGAGCAGGTGACCCGTCCAGCCCTGCCCGAGTGGTTGAACTTCGATGCGGAGACGTTCCTGCTGAATGGTGTCATGCCGCAGGACGTCATCGATGCGGGCGAGGCGCTGTCGCTGAAGATTACCTTCGCGGGGGCCACCGAAGAGTGGGTGCTGCCGGTGACGCTGGATCCGGCCCAGGCCGATGCCCTGGCGACAGTCGGCGTGCCGCTCGACCCGGATATGGCGCTGATCGAGTTGGAGGGGACGACGGTCACCGCGGGTCGTCCGAGCGGGCGACCGTTGCCGGAATGGCTGTCCTTCGATGCCGAGACGCGGACGCTGTCGATGACCGAAATCGCGCCGGACCCGGATGCCGACCAAGTCCGGGTGCAGGTGACCTTCACGCCGCCGGAAGAGGTGCTGGGCGCCGGGCGCCGGGCGTCCAACGATGGGGCCGTGGTGTTGGAGTTCGTGATCCAACCGTCGGAGGGCGTGCCGGACGAAGTCAACGCGCTGCTGGCCGGGGATCCGTTCTTCGCCGAGCAGGGCTTCCTGTCCTTGCCCGTGGATGGCGCCCAGGGCGTCACGGCGGCCAAGGAAAACCGGGTCGATCTGCCCGATTGGCTGAGCTTCGATGCCGAGACGGTGACGTTCAGCGGCACGCCGCCCGCCAACGAATATGTGGGCGCGGTGCCGGTGCGGGTCGATGTGGAGGCGACGGAGGACGCGCCGGCCTTCTCGATCATCGGCGACGTGGTCGCGGATGCCAGCTTCCAGATCGGCGGCAGCGGGGGTGGGTTCTCGACCACGCTGGATGCGCTGAATGAGCGGGTGACCATCGGCCGGCCGGAGGACTTCAACGGCACCATCGCGCTGCGCTACCACGCCACCGACGAAAAGGGCGGCGTGTCGGAAGAGCCGGGCTTCATCGTGGTCAATATCTACCCGATGCCGGAACTGCCGGATGCGGGGACGGATTCCTTCCGTCTGATCGAGGATCGCTCCATCAGCTTCACGCTTGCGACCCTGTTGGCCAATGACCGCGACGATGACGGCGATCCGATCCGCGCCCTGGGCGTGGGGCAACCCGATAACGGGACGCTGGAGATCACGCTGGGCACGCTGGATGTCGCCGCGCCGGTGGCGTTCGACGGCATGGTCGACCCGGTGGTGACGGCGGTGTTGGAGGACGGACGGCCCCTGCCGTCCTGGATGGTGCTGGATGCGGCGACCGGCGCGTTGTCGGGTGAGATCCCGATGGATGTGGCGGGCGAGATCGCCGTGGTGCTGACGGCGACCGACGCGACGGAGACGCGCGAGGTCACGGTACGGCCGGTCGTGGACGGCAATGCGGGCGTGCGCTTCGTCTACACGCCGGACGCCGCCTATGTGGGCGCCGACAGCCTCGTCTATGAGATCACCGACGACGCCCAGGGCGAAAGCACCGGGCTGGTGCGCTTCACCATCGATCCGGAGAACCGGCCGCCATCGGCGGGGGATGACGGTTTCGATGGGGTCGAGGAGACGGTGCTGCGGTTCGACGTGGCGGATTTGCTGTCGAACGACACCGATCCGGATGGCGATGCGCTGACCTTCCTGGGCGTGCTCGGCATGGTTGACGGGGCGGCCAGCATCCCGGGCGGGCTGCTGACCCTGGATGGGGGCGCGTTCGTCTTCACCCCGAAGGTGAATTTCAGCGGTCAGACGAGCTTCACCTATCGGATCACCGACAATGTGGAGATCGAGGACGGCGTGCTGGGCACGGATACCGCGACGGTGACGCTGGATATCGCGTCGACCAACCGGGCGCCGGTGGCGGTGGACGATGCCGTGGCCACGCTTGAGGATGAGCCGATCACCCTTCTGGCGTCAGACCTGATCCTGAATGACAGCGATCCGGATGCCGAGGACACGATCTCCTTCGGCGGGATTTCGGCCCCCGATGGGATCCGGATCTTCGAGCTGCCAGGGGGCGAGTTCCAGATCGTGCCCGATGAGAACCTGAACGGCACCTTCGACCTGACCTATACGGTGACCGATGGGCGGCTGTCGGATACCGGCACGCTGACCGTGACCATCGCGCCGGTGAACGACGCGCCGGATGCGAACCCGGATGGCACGTTCGAGGGCGTGGAAGACGTGCCGCTGGTGATCGACTTCGCGACCCTGTTGGAGAACGACCGGGACGTGGAGGGAGACGATTTCCGCATCCTGGAGGTGTTCGACGGCGACAACGGCACGGTCGAGCAGGTGGGCGAGACGGCGGTCTTCACCGGCCGCGCCGATTACTTCGGCAATGCGGGCTTCAGCTATCGCGTGATCGACGATGGTGGCGCGGTGTCGCGCGGCTATGTCTCGATCCAACTGGTGCCGGCGGACGACAAGCCCTTCGCGGTCGGCGACAACCTGACGGTCGAAGAAGATGGCAGCCTGATCATCGACCCGGCGGATCTGATCGCCAACGATTTCGATGTGGATGGCGACCTGATCACCTTCGTCGGGCTGTCCGGGGCCGTTCCCCAAGGCGATGGCACGTACCGCTTCACGCCGGCGCCGAACTTCAACGGCTTGGCGACGCTGGGCTATACCATTGCCGATGGGGCAGGGGGCACGGTGGCCGGTACCATCCGGGTCGAGGTGACGCCGACGCCCGATGCGCCGGTGGCCAATGACGACATCGCGATCGGTGTCGAAGACCAGAGGCTGGTCATCCCGCTGGAAGACCTGCTGCGCAACGACGGCGACATTGATGGGGATGCGCTGAACATCGTGTCCTTCGACGTGCCCGACGGTCTGACCTGGGAGGTGGATACCTTCCTGAACCTTGTCCTGACGGCGGGCGAGAACGTCTCGGGCGCCTTCGACGTGGGCTATACTGTCGACGATACGACCGGCCTCCGGGACGACGCCACGATCCGCGTGACCTTCACGCCGGTCAACGACGCCCCCGAGGTCGATGCGACCACGGTCGAGGGCACCGAGGATACCATCCTCTCGGCCGTCCTTCCCGAAGATGTGGCGCGCGACGTGGACGGCGACGACCTGACGCTATCCGTCCGGGCCGAAGGCGGGGGCGACGCGCCCGCCTGGCTGGCCTTCGACCCGGCGACGCGGACCCTGTCCGGCACACCGCCGCAGGATTTCAACGGCGAGATCCGGTTGGAATTGGTGGCCAGCGATGGCTCGGCCGAGAGTGCGGCGCCACTGATCCTGACTCTGGCGGCTGTGGATGACGCGCCGGTGGCGGCTGACGACACCGTTACGGGCGACAGCCGGTTGCGGATCGAAGTGCCGCTGGCCGATCTGTTGGCCAACGATACCGACCCGGATGGCGATGTGCTGTCGGTGGCCTCTGTCGGGTCGCTGCCGGGGATCGACGCGCGGATCGAGGGCGATCTGCTGATTATCGACCGCGATGCGGCGTTGGACGGCACGTTCGACCTGCCGGTCCAGGTCACGGATGGCACGCGCAGCGATCAGTCGGTTCTGACCATCACGCTGCGGGCCACGAATGCCGCGCCGGTGATCGAGGTGATCGACCCGCTGATCGCGTTCGAGGATGCCGCCTTCAGCTTGGCCTTGCCGGACGGCACGGTGACCGATCCCGATGGGGATGCGCTGACCCTGACGCTGACCTTGGCCGATGGAACGGACTTGCCGGATTGGATCGCCTTCGATGCCGACGCGCTGACCCTGTCGGGCACGCCGCCCGAGGATTTCTTCGGCGAGATTGACCTGCAGCTGACGGCCGATGACGGCAACGCGACCACCTCGCGTGGGTTCCGGCTGACCGTGAATGGTGTGGAGGATGCGCCGCGTCTGTCGGCGCCCTATTCCGACCGGATCACGCCCGAGGACGAAGCGGTGGATCTGGTTCTGGCGCAGCTCTTCTCAGACCCCGAGGGCGATGCGCTGACCTATCGGTTGACCGCGGCCGATGGCAGCGAGGCGCCGGCTTGGCTGTCCTTCGATGCCGACACGTTGCGACTGACGGGCCAGCCGCCGGTGAACTTTGCCGGGGCCGTGGATCTGCGGATCTATGCCAGCGATGGCACGACCGAGATCAGCGACGACTTCGCCTTGGTGGTGACGCCATCGAACGATGCGCCGGTGCTGGCGGTGCCGTTGGTCGACCGGGACACGGACGATGCCGACGCCGTCCTGGCAACCGGGGTGCCGTTCGCCGTAACCTTGGCGGCCGACAGCTTCACGGACCCGGATGGCGATACGCTGACCTATACCGCGACCTTGGCCGATGGCAGTACGTTGCCAAGCTGGCTGGCCTTCGATGGCCAGACCGTCACCGGGGTGGCGCCGCGCGGCGATGCGGGCACGTGGGAGATCGAGGTGACCGCCTCGGACGGTATTTTGGAGGTGAGCGACAGCTTCGCGCTGACCCTGGAGGCGCGGAACGCGACGCCGTTGGTGGCCGGTGAATCCTTCGAGATCGCGGTGCCCGATATCGCCGTGCTGACCCAGGCCGAGCTTCTGGCCAACGACGTGGATATCGACGGCGATGCGCTGACGATCACTGAGGTGGTCAGCGGCGCGAACGGCACTGCGACGCTTCTGGACGATGGCCGCATCACCTATCAGGCCGATCTGGACTTCGAAGGCGAGGACCAGTTCACCTACACCGTCTCGGACGGGCAGGGTGGTGAGGCCGAGGGCACGGTCACCGTGACGGTTACCAATGAGTTCGACCGGTCGATTGAGATCGGCGACGATGGCGGCACGGGCTTCGGCCGGGGCGGCAACGATCTGCTGGTCGGCGGTGCCGGGCGGGACGTTCTGTTCGGGGGCCGTGGCAATGACCGGGCCATCGGCGGGGACGGCACCGACGTTCTGTTCGGCGGAAGCGGCGATGACTGGTTGAGCGGGGGCGACGGTGACGACGTCCTGTTTGCCGGGCGCGGGCGCGACACCATAGAAGGCGGGGCGGGCAACGATATCCTGTTCGGGGGCCGCGACAGCGAAACCTTCCGCTTCGGCGAAGGCGACGGGTCCGACGTGATCTTCGGCTTTGAGACGCCCCGCGCCCGGCGCCGGTCGTCCATCGAAGGCGACCAGATCGAGCTGTCCGTTGATGGCGTCAGTAGCTTCGAAGACCTGCTGGCCTTCGCCAGCGAGACGCGGGGCGGTGTGCTGTTCGACTTCGGCGATGGGGATGAGCTGTTCCTGGCGGGCACGCGCTTGGCGGCGCTCGATAGCGACAAGTTCTCATTCTATTGAGTGGGTTAGGGGATAGGGTCATGGAAGACGTTTACGCCGGCGCCAGGCGCCGGATGCGCGGCACGCTGATCGCGGCGGGCCTGTTTAGCGCCGGGGTCAACATCCTGATGCTGACCGGGCCGATCTTCATGTTGCAGGTCTATGATCGGGTGCTGTCCTCGGGTTCGGTCTCGACCTTGCAGGCGCTGTTCGGGCTGGTGGTGGTGCTTTATGCATTCCTGGGGCTTTACGATTTCCTGCGGATCCGGCTGCTCAGCCGAGCGGCGCATCGGCTGGATGCGGCGACGGGCGATGCGGCGTTCCGGATCTGGGTCGGCACAGGGATGGCCGGGCGGGGCACGAAGGGCCGTCCGCTGCACGATCTGGCGACCGTGCGGGGTTTCCTGTCGTCGCCCGCCATGCCCGCCTTGTTCGACCTGCCTTGGGTGCCGTTTTACCTGGCGGTCTGTTTCATCGTGCATCCCTGGCTTGGCTGGCTCGCTACGGCGGGGGCGGGCATCGTGCTGACTGCGGCGCTGCTGAACCAATGGCTCACCCGGAAGCCCTTGGGCGAGGCCATGGCGATGGACGGCTCTGAGAGCTTCTTTGTCGAACAGGCGCGCCGCAACGCGGAAGCCATGTTGCCCCAGGGCATGTTGGGGCCTGTCGCCGGGCGTTGGCGGGACATGCATGACAAGGGTTTGGCCGTAGGCCAGCGCGGGGGCGAACGCTCCGAAGGGTTCACG
>JBCCCB010000022.1:0-24337 GCA_039033775.1 Pseudomonadota bacterium
CCCTCAGCCTGCGCCAACTTGGCGCGCTGCGCAGCCTCAGCGACGACATCAGCTTCGCGCGTTACGTGCAGAGCCGGTACGAGGCCCAGGCGATCCTGCGCACCGACGGTTTCACCACATTCGACGGCATCCGTGTCGACGGTACGCGGCGCGGGCGGTACTGACGTGATCTTGGCGGTGCCGGTCCTGGTCGTCCGGTGGAACGCGGTCCGCCTGGCCCGGGCGCGCCGCTTGGAAGCCGATCCGTAAACGGATCGGCTCGCCTGCCCTCAGACAGCCGCCTTGCGGCTTTCGTCCAGATAAATCTCCCGCAGCCGCGTCGCCACGCGGCCCGGCACGCCGGTTCCGATGGCCTGCCCATCTATCTTCACCACCGGCATCACGAAGGTCGAGGCCGAGGTCACAAAGGCTTCGTCCGCCGCCTGCGCCTCCGCCAAGGTGAAGGCCCGCTCCTCCACCTTCATCTGCGCTTCCGCCGCCATGCGCAGCACGGCGGCGCGGGTGATCCCGTGCAGTATCTCCTCGCCCAGATGGCGGGTGACGATAGTGTTGCCCTTGACGATATACGCGTTGTTGGATGTGCCTTCGGTGACATGCCCATCCTCGATCATCCAGGCATCGTCGGCGCCCTTGGCCTTGGCCTCCATCTTCCCCATCGACGGATAGAGAAGCTGCACCGTCTTGATGTCGCGCCGACCCCAGCGCCGGTCGGGGATGGACACCACCTCGATCCCCGTCTTCGCCGCCGGGCTGTCGGCCAGGCCCGGCTTGGCCTGGGTGAACAGCACGATGGTCTGGGGCGTGTCCGCGGGCGGATAGGCAAAGTCCCGGTCCGCCGCCCCCCGGGTGATCTGCAGATAGACCAAACCGTCCTCGATCCCGTTCCGCGCCACCAATTCCTTATGGATCTCCAGCAGCTCGTCCTCGGTCACCGGCGTGCCCATCCCCAGCTCCGACAGCGACCGCTGCAGCCGCTTGGCATGGCCGGCGAAGTCGATCAGCTTGCCGCCCAGAACGCTGGTCACCTCATAGACCCCGTCGGCGAACAGGAAGCCGCGGTCGAAGACGCTGATCTTGGCGTCCGCTTCGGGAACGTACTCTCCGTTAACATAGACGATGCGCATGACGGGCCTCCGATTGGTCGACCTCTCTTGGCGGGCGACGGCCCACGCGGTCAAGGGCGCCCAGCGCCGCCCTAATCCCCCAGCTTCGCGTGGACCTCGTCCAGGTCGACCTCGCCCAGCGGCATCTTGTTGTCCGGGTTTTCGAAGTCGTAGCGGAACAGCTTGAAATCCCGGTGATAGATTTCCCAGACCAGATGCATCGACAGATCGTCGAAATAATCCTCGACCGGATAAGCCCGCTTCGGCCCATGCCCCTCGCTTTCGTTGAAGCGCGGCACGTCCTCGATATCGACCGTCACCGGCGTCTCGATATGGTCCAGGACGTGCTTCATCCCCTCGTTGAACTTCTCGGTGAAGAAGATGTGGTCGTAGCGCCCGCCATTGGCGATGTAGGTCCCCACATGGCCCGCCATGGCCGACCAATGGATATCGGGGTCCATGGGCCGCCGCCATCGGATCGTGTCGCGGGCGAACAGCAGGAACCGGCGAAAACTGGCGATCTGGTCGAACTCGAACCCGTCCTCGGGCGAGCCCACTTCGACCCCGTATTTCTGCATCAACATCGGCACCATGTTGCCCCGGTACCGCTTCCCATTGCGCTGAATGCCCGCGATCTTGTCGAAGAACGACGACAGGATCCGGGTGTAGGGGTTGCGCACACAGGTGAAGGCATAGGATTTATGGGCCTTGGCATTCGCCTCGATCAGGGGCTGGCTCTCCTCCTGCGCCCATTTGTGCAGGCCTTCGGTCGAATCGTGGATGTCGCCGTCGAAGAAGCGGCCATGGTCGGAATAAAACATGATCTGCCCGATGGACGAGCAGGCGCATTTCGGCACCACGCGGTACACGACGCTCTCGCTTTCGGTCATCCAGGTGCCTGGAAACCCCATCTTAACCTCGTCCCTCTTTCCTGCGCGGCATAAAGCCCACACCGGCCGCTTTCTTCAACACGGTCCGGCCGTTATTGCGAGGACAGTGTGGCCGATTTAGGGTGAAGAAAGCGCTAATGGCTAAGATCGCCTTCCTCCTGCTCTGTCACAAGGACCCCGCCGCCATCGTGCGGCAGGCCAACGGGCTGACCGCCGAAGGCGATTACGTCGTCATTCATTTCGACGCCCGCTCGCCCGCCACCGCCTTCGCCGCGATCGAGGCGGGCACGAAGGACAATCCCAACGTGGCCCTGGTACGCCGCCGGGTCCGCTGCGGCTGGGGCGAATGGTCCCTGGTGCGGGCCACCTTGAATACCGTGGAGGTGGCGCTGGACGCGTTTCCCCGGGCCACCCATTTCTACATGGTCTCCGGCGATTGCCGCCCCGTGAAGTCGGCCGCCCATGCCCATGCCTTCCTGGACGACCGGGACATGGACTACATCGAAAGCTTCGACTTCTACACATCGGGTTGGATCAAGACAGGCCTGAAGGAAGAACGTCTGATCTACCGCCACCTCTTCAACGAACGAAACCACAAGCGGCTGTTCTATGCCGCGCTGTTCCTGCAACGGAAGCTGGGCCTGGAACGCACGGTCCCCGCCGATATCGAGGTCATGATCGGCTCCCAATGGTGGTGCCTCCGGCGCGCGACGCTCGAAAAGATCATGGACTTCATCCACCGCCGCCGAGATGTCATGCGCTTCTTCTCGACCACCTGGATCCCGGACGAAACCTTTTTCCAGACCCTGGTGCGTCACCTGGTTCCCCGGGCCGAGATCGACCCGCGCACGCCCACTTTCCTGGTCTTCACCGATTACGGCATGCCGGCGACCTTCCACGACGACCATTACGACCTGCTGGTCAGCCAGGACTTCCTGTTCGCCCGCAAGATCTCGCCCGAGGCGGCCGAATTGAAGGACCGGCTGGAAGCGCTCTGGACGTCGGATCAGCGCGACTTCCCCATTGCCGGCGACGGCCGCCGCCTGTTCGAATTCCTGACCCAGCGCGGCCGCATCGGCCGCCGCTTCGCCCCGCGCTTCTGGGAAACCGAGGCGACGCTGGGCCGCGACCGGGAATTGATCGTCCTCGTCTGCAAGAAGTACCACGTGGCCAAGCGACTGGCCCAATCCCTGCGCGACCATCAGATCCTGCCCGCCATCGACTACCTCTTCGACGAGGAAGACACGCCCATGCCCCATCTGGGCGGCATCGAATCCACCCTGCCCAAGCGCCATCGCCATCGGCGCGCGCTGCTGCGCATGCTGTTCCGCCGCCTGGAATCGAACCGGGCGGCGATCTGCCTGGACCCGGTGAATTTCGATCTTCTGCAAGATCTCTATTCCGACCGCACTGGGGTAAAGACCCTGCTGATCGATTGCGACTTCGACGATGCCTATCTGGAAGGTCATGCTGAACGGATCGGCCTGATCGGCGCGCGCACACCGCGGGTGACCATCGACCGGCTGATGCCCACCGTCGCCCAGGACTTCGCCTCCGAAACCGCCCGCATCCGGGAATCCGACCTGCCCGAGGTTCACCGCATCGCCCAGGGCTACCCCACAGAGACCCTGGCCGCCACATTGCAACTGGTCTTCAATACCGATGGGGAAGCCGCCCGCGCCCTCGCGGAAACCCCGTTTCTCTTCGACGATTGATCCGCCCGCGCGGCCCCACCCGCTGACCCATTGCAACGGCGCGCCCCCGATGGCCTACTCGCCCGCGACCCAGCGCCCGGAGGCTCCATGTACGCTTACGACGACCAGAACGTCTTCGCCCGTATCCTGCGCGGCGAAATCCCCAACGACACCGTTGCGGATACCGAACACACGCTGGCCTTCAACGACATCACGCCCCAGGCACCGGTTCATGTCCTGGTCATCCCCAAGGGCAAATACGTCACCTACGATCATTTTCACCTGGAAGCCTCGGACGAGGAGATCGTGGACTTCCACCGCACCTGCGCCCACATCTGCGCCGACAAGGGCATCGCGCCGGACAAGGGCGACGGCTTCCGCGCCCTGACCAATGCGGGCGAACATGCCATCCAGGAAGTCCCGCACTTCCACATCCACCTGATCGGCGGCCGCCCCCTGGGCCGGATCCTGGCCCCGTCGAAGGGGTAGATAGCCGCCAAGGCCGGACGCTTCGTGGCCCGTCCTGTCGGGGCGGGCCTTGGGCGCGGGGCAGCCGGCCGCTCCGGACCGACATGTGACGATCCGCAGGCCACCCGCCAAACGGCCCAAGCGCCCGGCATCTTGAAGTCAGCCGATGTCTTGCCTCCGGGGCCATCGACGGAAGCCCCGATCCGGGCCGCATCCCCGGCCGCGTTCATCCGACGTTCATTCAGACACATGCCTCCCCGTCATCGTGCTTTGCGATGCATCTCACGCGGCGGTGCCAGAACGGATGCATCGAAACATCCGCCACGGAGCGAAACATGACACAATTCACCCAAATCTCCCCATCCCTGTGCGATCTCGCCAAATGGGCCTTTACCACGCGCCGCGTCGAACGGTCGGATGTGCGCAGCATCTCCACACATATGACCCAGGCCAAAGCCGGTGACCTGATCCTGTGCGAAATCGCGGAAGTCGGGCACCACAAGAAGATCCAACTGGCCGAGCGCCGGGTGTCGGAAAGCTATCCCGGCGATCTCGTGGTCCTCTGCCTGGGCGACCGCTACGCGCCCGATCAATTCCTGGCCTCGGCCGTCATCGACGGGCCGCTCCTCGACCTCGTGGCCGGCGGCGGCGTGGCGGGCCGCGTCGACGCGGCGCACGACTTCATGGACGAACCGACCAAGTTGCGGCCGCTCGGCCTGTTGACCGGCGCGCGCGGCAAGGTGCTGAATGTGGCCGACTACGCCCTGCCCGACTTGCCGCGCAACGACCGTGTCACGGTCATCGGCGTGTTCGGGGCCTCCATGAATTCCGGCAAGACGACGGCGGCCTCCAGCCTCGCCCATGGCTTGATGCGGGCGGGCCATGCCGTCGCCGGCGTCAAGGCGACCGGAACCGGAGCCTTCGGCGACTTCAACGCCTTCGAGGATGGCGGCGTGCCCGCCATGGACTTCACCGATGTCGGCATGGCGACCACCTTCCGCATGCCCTTGGAGCGGATCGAGACGGGCTTCGACACGCTGATCGCCACGGCTGCCGCGCGCGGCGCCGACGTGGTCGTCGTCGAAATCGCCGATGGCGTGTTCCAGCAGGAAACCCGCGCCATCCTGAAGGGCTCCCGCATCCGCGACCGCCTGGACGGCATTCTCTTCGCCGCCCCCGACGCGCTCAGCGCCCTGGGGGGCGTGATGGTGCTGGAAGACCTGGACCTCACCCCCTTCGCCATCTCCGGGATGGTGAGCTGTTCGCCGCTCGCCGCCGCCGAAGCCGCCGAGGTGACCGGCCTGCCGGTCCTGTCGCGCGAAGACCTGTGGGCGCGGCAAACCATCGACCTGCATGTCGCCCCCCTCATGCGGCATCTGGCGGACGAGATCGTTGCCGCATGAGCCGGCTTCCCGAACTGGCCACCCGGGACCGCGTCATCGACGCGGTCCTGGTCGTTTTTTGCGGCGTGGGCCAGGCCGCGGCGGCCGCCTTCGCCGCCTTCGCCACGCGGGATGCTTTCGCGGCCTTGCACGCGGGCACCGGGATCACGTTGCGCACCCTTTCCGAATTGGGCGGCGCCGGCCTTGTCGCAGCGCTGTGCCTGTACCTCGCGCAGCGCCGGTCCGAGGCCCTGGGCCAAAGCTATGCCAACGCCCTGCGCCAGGTGCTCTACCGGCAAATCGCGGCCCTTCCCAAGTCTCGCCATGAACGGCGGCGCGTCGGGGCGCTGTCGCTGCGGTTCGTCGGCGATCTGTCCGCCGCCCGGCTCTGGTTCGGAAGCGGGTTGCCGAATGTGCTGACGGCGCTTGTCGTTCTGCCCGGGGCGATGGCGATCCTCTTCGCCCTCGACCCGGCCCTGGCACCGGCCGGGATCGCGCCGGTCCTTCTGTCCCTGATCGTCCTGGTCGGCGTGGCTTGGCGCCTGGAACGGCGCCATCGGGTGCTTCGGTCCCGTCGGGCCGGACTGGCCATCGCCATGATCGAACGCATCGCCATGTCGCCGGATCTGGACCTGATGGGCCGGACGGACCGGGAACTGCGCGCGCTGGCGGATCGTGGCGCAAGCCTGCGGCACGACGCTATCGCGCGGCGCTCCCGAACGGCATCCCTCCAGGCGATCCTGCATGCGGGCACGGCGCTCGCCGGGATGTCCGTCTTGTGGCATGCGGGCCAGACCGGGGTCGCGCCCGGCATCGTCGCCGCCAGCCTGGCGGTGCTCGCCCTGCTGGCCCTGCCCTTGCAGAATCTCGCAACGGCTTGGGACCGCTACTGCGCCTGGCGCGTGGCCCGCGGCAAGGCGCTCGCCCTCCTGGGCGAGGCCGGGATCGACCGCCGGACCAAGCGCCGGGCCGGCGCCGTCGCGGTCCAGGTATCGGGCACCATCCAAGGCACCCCGCTCGAACGAGCGTTCCCGAAGGGGGCCCTGACGGTGCTGGACAGCCCGCTCGCGATCCCGATCGCGCGCCATATCGCCGGGTTGGACGCCGCACCGGACCTGACGGTGACATTTGACGGAACGGGGGACCTGCCCAAGACGGCCTTCCTCGGGGATGACCATGTCGGGCTACAGGGCAGCTTGCGGCGGTCGGCCACGTTGCTGTGCCGGACCCGCCCGCGCGACCAGACCATCGCGGCGGTCTTGACGGCCTACGGGCTGACCGACTTGATCGAGGGCGGCAAGGGGTTGGACACCCGGATCGCCGAAGGCGGCCGCACCCTGCCCCCCGAAACGACCCTGCGCCTCGACCTGGCCCGCGCCGAATTGGGCCAGGTCGACCTTCTGATCGTCGCATCTGTCCGATGGCGCGCTATGTCGGATCGCCGCAACCTGCTAGAATTGTTCAGGAACCGCTGTGGTGCCACCGTAATCGTCGCGATGCCCGCCCCCGATCCGCGGCCCCGCGAGATCGAGGGAGAGCCCGCATGATGAGATCGACAACGCTCTTCAGCATCTATGCCGGCGCCATCGTGGCTTTGATCTTGGGGTTTGGCTGGGTCACGCTCTACAGTCTCGAACGCGCCCGATGGTGGGATGCGCGCATCCAGCTCGCACAGGAATCCCATAGCCTGCATCTGCAACTCGAGGCAAATGTCTTCCGGCTGTTCAAGCAGCACGGCGACGCCCTCCTGATCGGCGATCGCGACCGGGGCGAGGGCGAGCGCGGCCTAGAGGCGCGGATTGATCAAAACATGGCCGACATCCGCGCCGTCATCGCCCGCGAGATCGAGATGGTCGGCGAGGAGGAGATCGAGGAGCTGGAGCTTCTCGAGCAGATGGAAACCGACATTCGCCAAGTGAACGAAGCGCTTCAGACGATTTCGGACTCCGGTGAACCCCTGGAAACGTCGGCCCAGGTCGAGCGTCTCGCCGATCTGCTGGACCGTGAAATCGACGTCCATCTGACCCAGCTCATCGACGAAGCGCTGGCGGAAGAGATCGAAGAGGTCGAAGAAACCCTGGCCGACGCGGCGGCGTTCCGGACCTGGAACCAGGGTCTGGCCTACGGATTGCTTTTGCTGGCCTTCGCGCTGCTGGTGGTCGGATTCCAGTCGTTCAGCCGGCAGATCCGCGCGCCGCTGATCCGGCTGAAAGACAGTCTCGCCACCTTGCGAAAGGGGGATTACGCGCAACCCGTGGCCCTGGGCGGCAGCCTGGAATTCCGCGATCTCGGCGACGTTCTGGGGGATATGGCGTCCAGCCTGTCCGAACGCGAATCCAGCCGCGAAGAGCAGCAAAAGCACCTTGAGGCGACCGTCGAGATGCGCACCGCCGAGCTGAAGCGCCTGATCGACCGGCTGGAACTGGGCGAGGAAAACCGCAAGCGGCTGATGGCCGATATCAGCCATGAATTGCGCACCCCGCTCACGATCATCCTGGGCGAGGCCGAGGTGGCGCTGCGCAACATTCGCGGCCTCAGCGACGAGACATCCGATGCCCTTGCCCGGATCCGCGACTCCGCCCGGCACACCAATCAGATCGTCGACGACATGCTGACGGTCGCGCGCCACGAAGCGGGGCAGCTGCGCCTGGACCGGCGGGATGTCGATCTGCGAAAGATCCTCACCGAGGCGGCCGCCATGTTCCCGCAAGACATCGCGCTGGACATGCCGTCCGAGCCGGCCCGCCTGTCTGTCGACGATGTTCGCCTGCGCCAATCCGTCCTGGCCCTGTTCCAGAACGCCCGGCGCTACGGCGGCCCGACCATCGCGGCCGCGCTGGCGGCCACGCCGACCGGCTTCAGGATCACCGTGGAAGATGACGGGCCGGGGTTGAGCGCGGATGAAAAGCGCAGCGCATTCGATCG
Organism: Pseudomonadota bacterium; assembly: GCA_039033775.1. Lineage (GTDB taxonomy): Bacteria > Pseudomonadota > Alphaproteobacteria > Rhodobacterales > Rhodobacteraceae > Jannaschia. The sequence goes on from JBCCCB010000022.1 coordinate 8,463, forward strand.
GTTCTTCCGTGGCTCGAACGCGTCGGGTCAAGGCATCGAGGGGAGCGGCCTCGGACTGCCCGTCGTGAAATCCATCGTCGAAGCCCATGGCGGTCAGGTGACCCTGGCCGATGCGGATAATGGCGGCCTGCGCGTGCGGATCGACCTGCCGCGCCATCCCGCGATCAGGGCTGTCCGGACGGATTTGCCTGAAAAACGGGCCTAAACCTCAGGCATAAAGCCGCCAAATCAACCTTGCACCGATAGCCCGCCACGGACGCGCGCAACTATGGATGGCCCCACAAGACAAGGGGCTGGCCAATGAATATCTTGCTGATCGAAGACGAAACGCGTGTCGCCGACTTCGTCCGGCGCGGGCTCTCGGCCGAGGGATGGAGCGTGGACCATGCCGGCGACGGCGAAACCGGGTTGGACTACGCGCAAGCCGGTTCCTACGACGTGATCCTGCTCGACCTGATGTTGCCGGGTCTCCAGGGACAGGACGTCTGCCGCAAGCTGCGTGCGCGCAAGAACACCACGCCCATCCTGATGCTCACCGCGCTCGACGCCCCCGACGAAAAGGTCGACGGCTTGCGCATCGGGGCTGACGATTACCTCCCCAAGCCGTTCGACTTCGACGAATTGGTGGCGCGGGTCGACGCGCTGCATCGCCGGGCGACAGGCTACGTGACGAACGGCTCCGCCTCGGTCCTCAGCGTCGGCGCGCTGACCTTCGACAAGACGTCGATGCAGCTGAAGGTCGATGGCGCCGAGATCGCGCTTTCCAAGAAGGAACGCGACCTCCTCGTCCTGTTCATGTCCAATGTCGGCCGCGTTCTCTCGCGCGAGCGTATCCTGAACACGGTCTGGGGCCTGAACGAGGACCCGCTCACGAATGTCGTGGATGTCTATGTGGGCCGCATCCGCCGGAAGATCGGCCGCGAAGGCGGCCGGATCACCACGTTGCGCAACGTCGGATACAGGATGTCGTAGCCGAAGCGCGCGGGCGCGGTCCCGGCGTCGCCTCGACGATTGACCCGTCGCCGCTCCCCTGTCGCATGGTCTTCCCGCCCGATGGGCGCCAGGCAGTCGCCGAGACGCTCTATTGGGCACCCGACATCGTCGGGACATGGATCGAGGCGCCGGGCGGATCCGTCCTGACGGTGCGCATGAACGCCGGGCAGCACGACGACGGCACCGCCCGCCAGGCCTTGATGGATCCCGTTTAGACCGGCGTCTCGCCCAAGGGGTTGGCGGCGTCGCCCGATGGCCGCCGGGCCGCCACGACGAACCTGGAGCGGTCCTCCTTGCCCCATGACGACCACCCCTTCACCTGGTCTCGTCGATCATTCTTGCGGTGAAGACCGACCCTTCCGTCCCCGTCGCCCGCGGCGCCCATTCCAGGGTCATCGCCCGCTGAAAGCGCCCGTCCCGGCACCCATGTCCGGCGTCCCGTGGGCGCGACGGATCGGCTCGACAGCCGAGCGATGCTTGCGGGCCTCGCGGCCGTCGCGGCCCCGCTGCTGCCCGGCACGCTCGCTGCTCTCACCCCGTCCGCCGCCCCATCCGGCCTTTGCCGAGCTTGGCTTCAGGCGCGGCCGGAACGGCCGTCTCGTTCTGCGCGGCCGCCGCCTCCAAGGCACGGCGGTCGGCGACCGACCGCAGATCCGTCCGGCCCAATCGCATCGCTTGGCGCAACCGATCCATGGCCCAGCGGCTGGCTTGCGGCGCCGCGAAGCTCGTGCCCCGAAGCGTCGCCATGCCGCCCGATTGAGGCGCTGCCGCCAACAGGCCCGGGCGCATGGGCGACCGGTCGATCGGAAACGACGCGGCCGGCCCCGTCGCGGTGAACGCCTTGGCATAAGGCGACAGCCTCTCTTCGGGATAGCAGGTGGCCGAGAAATCCGCCGGACGGCCATCGGATGCGCGATGCCCGGCGATCATCAGGACCGACCTTTCGTTGGCGAGCGCATTTTGGGAGCCCTTCCGCTGGACCGCCCCGAACGTGTCGGCCGGCGTTAGATCGCCGCTGGCCCCGGCCAGATCGAATTCGGACCGGGTATAGGCGAATGTGTCGAGCCGACGTCCCGACGGGTGATGGGTGCGCAGCCAGTCGTTGTCGAGATAAGAACGCTGGCTGGTCCGCGAGGCGGGCCGCGGGTCCTGATCGACCTGCACGCCGACATAGACCTCCCGGTCGGCGCGGTCGCCCGCCCATCGCAGGTGCAGCCTCCAGGCGCCGGCCAGGCCGACATCTCCGGGACGCTCATGATCCAGGGTGGGCCGCATCGCCAGAACATAGCGCAGACGCCGCCCGGCCACCGGGAACTCAGGCTCGGCGGCATCGCCCTGGGATTGCACCGACGTCATGTCTGCGATCGGCACGATGTCCGAATAGATCCTGACCGCCCCCGAATCGTGATCGAGCACCTGGCCGTGCCGTCCCGCCTGCCAGTCCAGCCCGGTTTCGCCAGGGGGAGTCAATGCGACCTCAAGGGGGAACGGCGTCTCGGGATCGGCGGCTTCACCGGCCAGAAGATCGCCCCAGACTTCGATGAAATTGGATGACTGGTCGTCTGGCAGGATGCGCCAGAGAAGCGGCAGTTGTTGACCCGCGCGGATCTTCCACCGGGCGTTGCCCCGGATCAGATTGTCGTTCCCGACGGGCATCACCAATTCCAGCGCGCCGCGCTTGTTCACGCGGCAAGCGTCCCGCCATTTGCGGAATTCGCGTTCGATGAGGCTGGTTCCGGTCTTGGGTCCGGCCTGTTGCCCATAGGACAGGTTGACGATCACCGGGAACCCTCCCGCTTCGCCATAGAGCTCCTGCCAAAGGGCCTCCACGAAGTGGCGGATGCGCTTCAGGGCGAACGCCACGTAGTATTCCAGGAACGTGCCTGCCATTCCGACCGACGCGCGGTCCGGCAGGGCCACCGCGACGAGGCGGCGCTTGCGCTGTTCCTCGGCGGCCTCGGTCGAGGCGGGCACAGGGTCGGCGCCGGCGGCGATGTCGAGCACATGGGTGCCGTGCCCCGCCCGCGCGCGCAGGCTTCGGGCCCCGTCCGAAAGACCCGGGACACCGGGCGCGGCCGGGTCCATCTGGGCGTTGAAGCCCGCCTCGTCCAGATGCCCTGCCCGCAGGGTGGTCCGGATCTCGTCGCGGAAGAGGTCGCGCCCGAAGGGGGCAGCGTCACCGCGATGAAGACCGCCTTGAAGCCAGGCCGCCAGGAAGCGGGTGTCCGGTCGTCCGCCGTCGCCCCGCATCCGGAATCGAGGATGGCCCAACGCCAAATCGGTGTCCACGACCGCCAGGATGGCTGTGTCCCATGGCAGATCGGCCCGCAGACGTGCCAGATAGGCGGACCCGTCCTCGCCGGTTCGTGGCGGCCCGAACACCGCGCCCAGAAGGTCGTTCGGCAACCAGGGCGGCGGGGCGGACGGCGTGTCGGGATCGGGCCGGGCCGACGGGGGCAAGGGAATGATATCGTCCTCATCCAGCGGGGCGAAAAGACCCTTCGTGGCGTATTTACCCCGGCTCTTCTTCGCCTTCGGCGGCGAAGACATCTTCACGAGAGACCGGTCGAAAAGCCGTCGGATCCCGTCGGGCTCCCGGGGCCGGCCCTGAAAGAACACGCTTGGGAGCGAGGCCGGCGCGGGAACGGTTGTGCGGATGTCCCGCGCGGGCCGGTCCTGGGTGACGAACCAATGGACATAGGGCGTCGCGTTTGCCAACTGCGCCGGATCGACGTCCGGCGGATGGGTAACGTCCATGCGCGGCAGCCGGGTCCAGGCGGTCATTGGTCCCGGCCTCCGACGGGACCGTCGGCCGGGGCCGGGGCGGGCCATTCGGTCTGGGCCAGACGCCAAAGCTCGCGAAAGCACGAAACGTCGCCGGGCGGGGGCCCCTCCGAAAAGGTCAGTGCCATGGCGGTCAGGTTCGCCGCCAGGCCCGGAAGCGTGAAGTCTTCCGTATCGCCCAGGATCGGTGCGGGTGTCGGCCCCGCGGCGATCTGACGTCCGGTTCCGAGCGCGGCCATCGCCATGCCGATGGAATGGCCAAGCATGGCGCCCGCCATGCTGTCGATGGGGAAGTGCACACCGGCGATGGTGCGATTCACGGCGATCCGGGCGGCGATGCGGAACAGCATGCCATAGCCCGGGAAATCCGCGATCGGGTTGCCGTTGCGCGTCGGCGGCTCGAACGACAGCGGCCCAGTGCCCGGCGGATTGCCGGGGTGGCGGAGCATCTGCAAGACGGTCGCGATGGCGAACGATTCGGTTGCGTGGCCCGACGGGAAGGCCGAGTGATCGGGGGTCTGGATCACCGGATGGACCTGGTCGGACAGGTCGATCGGACGGGCCGCGCGGCAATGATGCTTGAAATGATACCCCAGGCGCACCGTCTGCCGCAGGATCGTATGGAGAAGCTCCAGCGTGTATTTGCGGCGGCTCGCGTTCAGGAACGCCGCCGCACCGAAGAACGACAGAAGATCGCCGGTCTGCAAGTTGATCTCTCCGATCCGTTCGGACCGGAGATCGGAATAATCGCGCAGCCACGCAAGCTGTGCCTGGAAGGTCGACGGCGCTGGCCGGTCGATCTTGACCAACGGACCCGGCATGCCGCGAAACATCAGTTCGGCCCCTCCGGACGCGAGGCCTTTCACCGCAAGCAAAGGCGCCAGTTCGGCGTCCCGGACATGGGCCCGGCTCTCGCCCCGCAGATAGCCGAGATCGCCTGCCTGGCTGCCTCCCATGGGCGGTGCCGGAAAGCGCGCCGCGCCGGTCCAATGCCCGACCACGCCGTCATGTGTCGCGGCGAGCGCATAGGACAGAGCCGGGCTTGCGGGACCACCCGCATGACCAAGCCCCACGGCCTGGCCGCTCCCTTGGCCAGATCCCTGGCCGCTGCCTTGCCCGGATCCCTGCCCAGAACCTTGCCCGCTTCCCAGTGCAATTCCCGCTTCGGCCATAACGCGCGCCCTTTCCATGCAATACAATGGCCCAAGGCTGGGATCGGCGGACTGGTCCGGTCAACGGGATTCGGGGCCCATCCCATCCGAGTTTGCGGTGGAGTCACGCTGAGCCGAAAAATTCTTGCGTCGAACAGGTCCGGCTGCGAGGTCTTGGGATAGCCGCACCTGACGTTTCCCAAGGGAAGCCGACCAGATGACAGACGACTGCGACTCGACCCGGGCGCCGGGACTTCTTCGTATCGACCTGTGGGGCGCCTTTGCCATCACCTCGCCCGACGGGCGCGACCTGACCCCCCGGCTGGCCAAGGGGCAAGCGCTGATCGCGATGCTGCTGACGGCGCGCGATGGGCGACGCGGGCGCAGTTGGCTTCAGGCCCATCTCTGGAGCGATCGCAGCAAGGCGCAGGCCAGCGCGTCGTTGCGCCAGGCCCTGGCACAAATCCGCAAGGGTCTAGGTCCCGCCGCCGACATCGTGGCCAGCGACCGGCTCACCGTGCGGATCGACCAGTCGCGGATCGACATCGGCGCGGGCCGCGCAGGGGACGAATTCCTGGCCGGTCTCGATGTGCGCGACGAGGAATTCGAGGATTGGCTGAGACAGGAACGGGCTTTCCAAGCCGCACAGACGCCCCCGCAACCCTCCCAACAGCCGATAGCGGCGCCCCGTCTGGCACGGCGGTCCGAGCCGATCGTCGCGCTTTCGACGACCAATGCGGCCGATACGCCGCTGGGCGCCGTCGAGCTGTTCCTGGTCGACAGCGTCGCGCGTGCCTTGCGCGAAACCTTCGCCGTGCGCATCCGTACCGGCACGGTCCCCGAGACGGAGGGAGAGGCCGTCGAACTGCGGCTGGCGGGCAGCATGAGCGCTCCGAACTGCGTTTTCCTCTCGGCACGCTGCTTGGGCAGCCGCTCCAGCGAGCTGATCTGGTCGGGACACCAATCCGTGCGGATGGCCGGGGCCGCGCCATTCGAGGATCTGGACCTGCTGGCCTGGATCAATGGCATCGTCGCCGCCGTCGCGGACCATCTGGGCCGCGCGCCGCAGGCCACCGCCGACCGGAGCTGCGCCACGCGAATGGGCCTTGTGGCCCTTCGTGACATGTTTTCGCTCCGGCCCGACCGGGTGGCCGCAGCGGACCGGATGCTGGCCGACGCCTATCGGGCCGATGCCCGCGCCATCTTCCTGGCCTGGCGGGCGCAGCTGCGTATCGTGCAGTTCGTCGAACGCCATGGACACCAGGCCGAGGCGCTCCGCACGGATGGTTTGCTGCTGACGCGAAAGGCCCTGGCGATGGAGCCCGGCAATTCCTCGGTGCTTGCCCTGGCGGCGAATGCGCAGGTGGTCTTTGGACACGACCTCTTCGCCTCCGACGCGTTGTCGCAGCGAAGCGTCGAGGCCAATCCGGGCAATCCCTTCGCCTGGTGGGCCCGCAGCTTCAGCTACACATATAGCGACCGCCCGGACCTGGCGCTGGCCGCTGGCGAACACGGTCACCGATTGGCGGCAGGCTCTCCCTATCGGTTCTGGTGGGACATGCAGGTCGCCATGAGCGCCTGCGCCGCCCGCCGCATCGACCGCGCGATCCTCGCCGGTGAACGCACGATTGCCTTCGCCGGTGAATCTCGCCCGACCATGCGCTATCTCGTCGGCCTTCATGCCGGGAAGGGCGCGGTCGAGCGGTCGGCTCATTGGGCCCGCCGGCTTCGGGCGCTGGAACCGGATTTCACCCCGGATCGGTTGGTCACGGACGGCGATTATCCCGCCTCGCTGCTGCGCCGCTATGCGCCCGTTTCGATCGACAAGCTGCGCCCCATCGGTGAACGGATCGCGGACGCTTGATCCCCGGCTGTCGGCCATTGTGCGAGACACGGGCCGCCTGTCCCGACCCATCCCATTTCCTTGACACGACCCGATCTGGCGCCGGACCCGACCCGGCACGGGGATATCAACGCGTTTCGCGGTCAACCTGACACAGCAGCGAACCGCGAAGCGCCCGTAACATAGGGGCGTCGGGCGGCGCCTCGCGACAAGCTGTGCGTCAGGTATGCCGCGAAACGCTTTCATCCCGCGATCCTGACGAATTCACGGTCCGACCCCCTCGGAAATAGCGCTGTGATTGCGGTCCTCCGCGACAGTGCCGCCAGGGTTGCACACCGGCGGCCCCGGAACATTGCGCGGAGGGTCCCATATGCTCGTCTCCTTTTCTCACGGTCAGATCGTCCCGCTCACGGTGGGGCAGACGGCACAGGATTGCAGCAGCTTGGGCTATCTCGCACCCGACGCGGCGCTGGCTCCCTTCACGGCTCAGACCCTGAACCAGATCGACGACCTGCACCGTCAGATGGTCGAGACCGGCGCGCCGACCGGCGGCAATCATTCCAGTCTTCCGGCGGTCTTCACCTATTTCGGCCAGTTCGTGGATCACGACATCACCGCCGTCGCCACGGCTCAGGGCGCCGCCGCCCTGCCCCCGATCTCCGACCCCAATCTGTCGCCGGTGCCGCGCACCGACGTCTCGGCCGGGATCGTGAACGCGCGGACCGGCGGCCTGGACCTCGACAGCCTCTATGGCAGGGGGACGGAGACCGGGAACCCTGCCCTGGACAAGTTGACCCGATTGCTGCGGTTCCCCGGCGACCGGGCGAAGATGTGGATCGGACGGTTCGGGGACGAGACGGACCGCGTGCCCTTCCCCAGGGATCCCGGGGGCGACCTGCTGCGAATGGACCGGTTGCTGGAGACCGGGACCTTCACGGAGGTCGATATCGACGCCCTCCCGGACACGCATCGCAGGCTGTTCCGCTTCGACGATGGCCGTCTGAACAGGTCCCGCGCCATCATCGGCGATGCGCGCAACGACGAGAACCTGTTCATCGCGCAGCTGCATCTGGCCTTCCTGCGGTTCCACAACCGCGTGGTCGATGCCTGGCCCAAGCCGCGCCGGGCCGGCGATGCCGACGAGGTCTTCGCCTGGGCCCGGATGCATGTCCGGCGGTTCTATCAATGGCTCATCGTCAATGTCTGGCTGCCCAACCTGTGCGATCCGAAGGTCGTGCGCGATATCCTGGCCGAAGGGCCGGTGCTCTTCGACGACTTCCTGTCCACCTGCGGCTGGACGGCCGGGGCCCGCCTGCCGATCCCGCTCGAATTCGCCACGGGCGCCTATCGCTTCGGGCACTCGATGGTCCGGGCCAACTACGACTGGAACGCCAACTTTCCAGATGCCTCTTTCGACCTGATGTTCCTGTTCACCGGGTCGTCGCCGGATCCCATGGCAGGAACCGGGCCGCGCCTGCCGGGAAACTGGGGCGCCGATTGGGACCGGTTGGTGCATCCGATCTCGGCCTTCGCGGCGCGCTCGACCCGGCGGATCGACACCGTCTTGGCCGACCCCCTGACGCGGATGGCCAATGAAGACGCCGATCCGATTGACCGGAATCTGCTGGCTCGCAATCTGCGGCGGGGCATCCTGCACAACCTGCCCACCGCGCAGGTCCTGGCCGGGCACATGGCCGGTCTCGGCCTGACGGTCGATATCCTGCCAGAGGGGCGGCTGGCGGACACGCCCGTGGGCCGCGCCGGGTTCGGCGCGGACACGCCCCTTTGGGCCTACACCCTGGCCGAGGCCGAACTGACCCAGCGCGGCCAGCGGCTGGGCCCCATGGGCAGCCATGTGGTCGCCGGAACGATCCTGGGCCTGATACTGCGCGGCGCCGATCCGGTCTGGGACGCGCCCGGCTCGCACGAGGGCCGATGGCATCCCGTGGATGGCCCGCGCGTGTCGGGGCAATTGGTCGACAGCTTCCCCGCCCTGATGCGCGCCGCCCTGCTGATGGAAAACCCCGACGCCTGAGCGTTCAACCGAAGAAGGAGACTGACGACATGCCCAAGATGATGACCAACATACCGGCGCGGAAGGTCGTCGGCGGATCGGCCGGCGGCGCCCTGGCCCTGTTGGCAATCTACGTCGCCGAGACGACACTCGGCCTGGACATCCCCGAAGGGATCGAGGGCGCGATCTCGGTGCTCGCGATGTTCGCGACCGGCTATGTGACCCCCGCCGCGCGCCGGGACCGGCTGGACGACGACCAAGGGGCGGCCCCATGAGGTCCGCCGGCCCGCCGCTGATCGGGGCGGCCCTGCTGCTCGGCTGCGCCTCGCCGCAGCTTGGCACCGACATCGCCCAGACCCGAACCCTGTTGGCCGAACTCGATGCGGCCGCGCGCCCGGCCCTGGCGCTTGATGCCGCAGACGATCTCGGCCAGGCCGAAGCCGCCCTCGCGCGGCAGGGCCGGGCCTTCCTGGTGATCCCAGACGATTGCACGTCACGAATATCGGGCGCCCTCGGCACCGACGTGTCGGATTGCACACCCGTCTCCCTGGCCGACGAACCGCGTCTGGACGGGACGGTCAACTCGGCGCAGGCGCTCGCCTTGCTGGACAAGATGGACGCCTATTTCGCCGCGCTATCGGCCCTGGCCACCGCGACCACGCCCGCGGGCATCCGCAGCAATGCCGACAAGCTGACAATCGCCCTGCAAGACGCGGCAACGGCCTTTGCGGGCGCGGGCCTGGCCGACGGCATCGCCGAACGGGGCCCGGCCGTCGCCGCCGGCCTGGGCATCGTGGCCGAGCGGATCCGCCTGGCCGAGATGCGGCGCCACATGAAAGCCGCGCAGGGCGTCTTCGACGAGGCCCTGCCGCTTCTGGCCGACCAGATCGAAGAGGTCGCGGGCGATGCCCGTCTGCACCGGACCGAGATGCTGGACGCCATCGGCGAATACGAGCGGGCCGCGGCGTCCGGCCGCGCGGATGCGCAGATCCGGGCAGCCAGGGACCTGCGCAACGCCGCCCGCAGGATGCACATGGCCGAGGCGACCTCGCCCGTCCGCCGCCTGCACCAGGTCGTGCGGCGACACCGGGCGATGCTGGCTCGGATCGACGGCCCTCCGACCCTCGAAGACATCGACGGCCTGACCGCCGACATCGCCGAAATCAACACATTCCTGGAGACCTGACATGGCCAGCGACCTGCAACTTGCCATCTCGAAGATCGGCAGCATCAAGATTTCGACCATCAATGCAATCGGCGACCTGGGGATCCGGGCCGAGGCGGCCCGCCGCGCGGGCAACGACAAGCTGTCGAGCGACCTGCAATTGAAGGCCGTCGAACTGGCGAAAAAGGTGGCGAAGCTGCGCGAGGCCGAAAAGGCGGCCCGACGCAAAGAGGGTTTGGGAAAATACATCGAACAGCTCGACCGGGTCGCGAAGGACGCCCGTCGGTCCCAGACGAAATTGGAGCGGACCGAAGAGATCCTGAAGGAGGTCGAGACCTTCATCCGGATCATCGTCCGCGTCGCCAAGATCCTCCTCTAATCCCACCGCAGACCGAAAGGACAGCCCATGAAGCGCGCCCTTCCTACCCTCGCCCTGAGCTTGCTGCCCGGCTTCGTCATGGCCCAAACCGACCTTCATTTCGTGGTTCCACCGGGCACGCCCCCCGACCAGGCGTCCGACCTGCACGCACTGTTCGACCGGATGCGGGATGAAAGCAGCCTCGGCGGAGAATTCTGGCGCCTGGATCAGACCGACATCTTTGACTTCGTCGACGCCGTCGAACGGCTTTCCCATGGTGAGGGCGGGATCATCGCGATCCCGAATTCGGGCCGAAGGGCCGCCGAAATCTTCGCGGCCAGGACTGGCTTGTCCGCCGTTCCCGGCGGCGCGGGCCGGGACGGCGCGGTTTTCCTGGGCTATGGCTGGCAACCCTTGGTTTCGGCGCCCGGCAACCGCACGATCCTGTTGCCCGACGGTGCGCCGGTGGCCATGGGACCGGCGGAAATCACGCTCTGGAGCGTCACGCCCCCGGATGCGAACCAGACCGATATCGCGTCGACCCTCCAGGATTGGGTCTTGACGCAACCCCATGAACGGACGGGCCTCGCGGACGTCGTCACCCTGCCGGCGGGCGATGCGCCTCCGACCCGCGTGCTCGTGGGGCCCGGCGGCACGGACCGGGACGATTGCCCTTGCGGTGACGGTCGCTTCGGCGCGATGTCGACATGCCCGCCAAGCGGGCTCGCGCTCGGCGACCAATTGCTGCACGACGCCCCCGATGGCAGCATCGTCCTGTTCGGCACGCCCGAGGCACGGGACGACGGCTGCGGGGGCGGCGTCGGATGCCGGGCATTACGAACCTCGTTTCCGGACTTTTTGGAATCCGAGGCCGCCGCCCGCCTGTCCGGAGCGGACCCGCGCGGCTTCTCCGACTTCGTCTCCCAAGCCGAGGCATTCGAGGCCCGAGGCGATATCATCACCGTCATGACATGCCCGCCCAGCCGGTCCGGTGGTCAATGACATGGAACCGGGAGACCGCATCGCCCTTGCCGCCCTCCTGCTGTCGCTCTTCACGCTGGGTTGGCAGGTCAGGAACGCCATCGAAGGCCCGGATCTCAAGCTGCTCTCGTTCAAGGATCGCGTCGTCGAACTGCGCTGCATCGGCCGATCCGCCGATTGCTGGGACGAGGGCGGCGCGCCGATGTCGATCATCGTGCCGATCTTCGCCGTGAACACCGGCGCCGCCGGCTACAACGAGGTGATCGGCCGCGCGACCGTCGAGATCGAGGCGGAGGGGATGGCCCCAATTCACCTGGTCGCCCATTACACCTGGGTCGGGACCGAAAGCGGCGGCAGCGATGGCAAGCCCTTCGCCCCGATCCCGGTCTCCGGGCTATCCGCCGCGGGGGCCGAATATCGCTTCCTCGCCTTCACGCCCGAGAATGCCGTCCCCTGGTCGTCCTTCGTGGGGCGGCTCACAGACGGACCCGTCGATACCCTGCGCGTCACCCTGACGATACGACTGGTGGTCGAGGCAAAGCCGGACAGCCGGACCTGTACCCTCACCATCGCCGACCGGCACCGGGCCCTGCTGGACCGGATCAGATCCCAGAATGGAAAACCGTATCTCTCCATGATCTGCGACGATCTGGGATAGGCGCCGTCCCGAGTCTCGAACGGAACCGGCGGCCTCGACGACGGTCCCGGCCGCCCCGGGGGCCCGGGGGCCTGCCGGACCGCTACGATCCCTGTCTCGCAGGGCGGGACTCCGAGACATCCACCCGGCGGACGGCCCCGGATCGCCCGTGGGACGGTTCGCTCCGGCAGACCCCGGCAGCGCGGCAACGAACACGATTGCGGCCGGCGGCTTGGCGGGCAAGGGGCCGTCTTGGACGGAGAGGGAGCGCGGGATATCCCCGCGGCCCAAGGCCCGTCCGCGCAGTCCCATGGGAAGGGCACCGGCCTGAAGGCGGCGAACGCTCGCCCCTGTCGTCGCGCCGCACGCCCCCCTGGGGGCCGGGATCATCGGCCCCCCCGGCATCCCGCTCGATCCGGACCCGGGGCCGGCGCGGCCAACTCGCCCGCTCGCGGACGAGCCGCCGTCGATCCGGCGCACGGTCCAAGCCGGTCTCAACCCGCCAGGCCAAAAGCCCCCGGCACCGCCAGCCCCCGATCGTCCAGCGCATAGTCGAAATGATCGCGCGGATAGGCCGCCAGTTGCGGCACCAATGCCCGCCAGTCGCCGCGCGCCACGACATCCACCAGCCACCGCACCGCGGGCCCGACGCTCTCGGCATAGGTCCCCGCCTCCGGCTGCGGAGCGTCCATCAGCAACGGCCGCTCGACCGACCAGGGCGTCACGCCCAATTCCGGCGGGAACGGCACGTCCGGCAGTCCGACCAGATCGGCCGTCACGCCCATCTCCGCCATGATCGCCCGCCCGATCTCGGCCACATCCGGCGCATCCCCGTCGGCCACGTTCACGATCTCCGCCGACCGGCCGTCGGCGGCGGCCAGCACGGCCTCCGCGATCGCGGCGACCGAAGTGGTCTGGAACCGGCTCCGTCCGCCATAGGCCAGCGGGATCGCCGCCCGCCCGTCCAGCAGCCGCTTCACAAACCACCATTCCCGTGCGTGCTTGCTCCAGGCCCCGTGGATCGCGCAGGGCCGCAAGACGGTCGCCCGCCCCGCCGCGCCGCCCAGCAGCCGCCGCTCCATCTCGACCTTCCGCGTCGAATAGGTCTCCGGCCCGGGCGCCACCGTGGAATACCCCACCGGGATCGGCACCGGAAAGCGCGGAAAGCCGGTCTGGCGCGCCTCGTCCAGCGTCCGCCCCTCGGGGTCCGCGTAGACGCTGGCGCTCGACACCGCGACGAACCGGTCCACCCTGTCGCGCAGCGCCACCAACCGATCCGCGTCCGCTCCGTCGAAGGCGATGCAATCCACCACCAGGTCGGCCCCGTCCCCCAGCGCCCCTCCGATCTCGTCCCGCGCCATCTCCACGGGCCGCCACGGCCCGTCCACCGGCGGCGCGCCCCGCGCGCCCAGCCGCACCGACCAGCCCTCGGCCGCCAGCCGCCTGGCCACCGCCAATCCGATCTGTCCCGTCCCGCCGATGATGAAGGCGTCCGCCATGTCTTACCCTGTCACCCCCACCGACCGTCGGAAAGCCTTTCCCAACGCCCTGCGCCGCCCCATATTCCCCCCGACCGCCCGGAGCCGCCATGTTCAAGATTCTCGCCCGCCTCCTCCGCTGGACCGCCCTCGGCTTCGCGCTGCTCTTCCTGCTGCCCTCGGCCGCCTCCGCCATTTGGTGGTCCCAGCAAGACCGCCCCGCCTCCTGGCGCGCCGCCGATTGGGGACCCTCCGGCATCCTCCCCGCCGCCACCGACACGCAGGACGCCACGATCCACATCCTTGCCGCCCGCACCGGCGGCGCCAAGGGCGCGGTCTCCGTCCATTCCTGGGTCGTCCTGAAACGCGCGGGCGACACCGCCTGGACCCGCCACGAGGTCGTCGGCTGGGGCACGCCGCTTCGCCAAGACGCCTACGCCCCCGACGCACACTGGTACTCCAACGCGCCAGAGATCGTCGGCACGATCACCGGCCCCGACGCCGCCGCCGCCATCCCCCGGATCGAAGCCGCCATCGCCACCTACCCCTGGGCCGATCGCGGCGCCTACACCATCTTCCCCGGCCCCAATTCCAACACCTTCGTCGCCCACATCCTTCGCCAGGTCCCCGACCTGGACATCGCCCTGCCGCCCCACGCCGTCGGCCGCGACTGGCTCGGCCCCGGCCTGCAAACCGCCCGCTCCGCTTCGGGCGATGTCCACCTGTCGGCCAACGGCCTCGCCGGCCTCTCGCTCGGCCCCCGCACCGGCGTCGAACTTCACCTCCTGGGCCAGACCTTCGGCCTCGACCTCCGCGACCCGGCCCTCAAACTCCCGGCCATCGGCCGCGTCGGCCTGCCCACGTCCTGAATCCCGTTGCGCGCCCCGGCGCCGCCCTTTACCCCTTCCGATGACGACGCCCCCATCCGGGGGCCGGAGCGGAGGCCGCAAGCGACGCCGACCCATCCAGGGGGCACATGCGCGGCATCGTCATCGGCCCCCGTCCGGGGGCGGCCCCGACGTGAAAGGCCGCCACCCATGCGCGTCCTGCCCCTCCTGCTCCTGGCCGGCCCGGCCGCGGCCCATCCCGGCCACATCGCCGACCTGGCGGGCCACGACCATTGGGTCCTGGGCGCGGGCCTCGGCGCCATTGCCGGGGCCGCGATCCTCGGCTGGCTCAAGGGCGGCAAACGCGATGAGGAAGACCCCCCGCAGGAAGCCGGAGAGCCCGAAGAGCAATCCTCATGACCAAGACAGGTATCATGATCTGCGGCCACGGCAGCCGCGCCCAATCCGCCGTGGACGAATTCGCGTCGCTGGCCGAAAAGCTCCCGCCGCTCCTGCCCCCCGACTGGCCCGTCGAATACGGCTACCTGGAATTCGCCAACCCGGTGATCCGCGACGGCCTCGACCATCTCCGCGCCCAGGGCTGCACCCGCATCCTGGCCGTGCCGGGGATGCTCTTCGCCGCCATGCACGCCAAGAACGACATCCCCACCGTCCTCAACACCTATGCCAAACAGCACGGGATCGAGATCAGCTATGGCCGCGAACTGGGCATCTGCCCCACCATGCTCGCTGCCGCCGGCGCCCGCATCCGCGAGGCCATCGCCCAGGCGCCCGGCGACGTCCCCCTCCACGACACCTGCCTGGTCGTCATCGGCCGCGGCGCCTCCGACCCGGACGCCAACGGCAACGTGGCCAAGATCGCCCGCATGCTCCACGAGGGCCTCGGCACCGGCTGGCTGGAGGTGGGCTATTCCGGCGTCACCTTCCCCCTGGTCGAACCCTGCCTCAGCCACGCCGCCCGCTTGGGCTACAAGCGCATCATCGTCTTCCCCTATTTCCTCTTCTCCGGGATCCTGATCGACCGCATCTACGGCTTCACCGACCAGGTCGCCGCCGCCCACCCCGACATCCAGTTCGTCAAAGCCGGCTACCTGGGCGATCACCCCAAGGTCCTCGACACCTTCGCCGAACGCATCCGCGAACAAGACGGACCCGACGCGCCCCCCAATTGCGGCATCTGCGGCTACCGCGAACAGGTCCTGGCCTTGGCGAACGGCGACCACATCCACATCACCCAAGACCAGCGCCGGCACCCCGCCTTCGGCGCCGTGCCCCCAGCCACCTGCGTCCTCTGCAAATACCGCACCCAGGTCCTCGGCTTCGAATCCGAAGTCGGCGCCATCCAGGAAAGCCACCACCACCACGTGGAAGGCCAAGGCGCCTCCGCCCCGGGCTCCAATGTGGCCGATTGCGCGCTCTGCGACACCTTCTGCACCGGTCTCTGCCGCCTGGAGTCGCAGGCGCAGCACCACCATCACCATCACGGCGACGGTCATCACCACGACCATCACCACCCGACCTACCCCCATGCCGCCCACCCCCCTGGTCCGGAATCGGCCCGCAAGACGGCGAAGGCCCCATGACGCGGACCCAATTCCTTCGAAGGAATTGGTCAGTTTCTTC
>JBCCCB010000023.1:0-24224 GCA_039033775.1 Pseudomonadota bacterium
CGACTTCCTGCGCGGCGTCACCGGCGAGAACACCACTATCCTGGGCCTCGGCGGCAGCGACACATTGCAAGGCGGCGACGGCGACGACACGATCATCGGCGGCGCCGATGGCGACGTGCTGCGCGGCGGCGCCGGGGCCGATACGTTCGTCTTCACGACCGCCGATCTGGCCGCGCCCGGTGACGACCTGAAGGATTTCAGCTTGGCTCAGGGCGATGCGCTGGAGTTCCAGGGCTTGCTGACGGGCTTTGACGGCTCGGATCTGTCCGGCCACGTCGAGATCGTCGCACAAGGTACGCTGGGCGCCATCCAGATCGACGCCGATGGCGGTGGAGACAGCTTCGTCGCGTTCGGAATCATCCGAAACGGCCGCAATCTCGACGCGCAGACCATGTTCGACGACGGCGACCTTCTGATCACCGGGTAACGCCCCCCAGGGCATGGCGGAGTGCCGCCCGTTGACTTACCCGGTGCGCCGCGTCCCACCCCCGCTGGGACGCGGCACTTTCCTCCAGCCGCGACAGACGCGCCGCGCCCTTCTGGCCGCGCAGCGCTCCGGTCTCGGCCAGGGGCGTCCGGCGCAGGACCACATCTTCCAGGGTCTGGGCCATCTCTTCTTCGAAGGCGCTGCGGATCCGCGCCGCCAAAGCCGCCGGGTCGTCCGGATCGACCGGCGCCAGGCCAACCGGCGGCAAGGGCGTCGACAACGACGGAGAGGTCGACACCGGCCGCTCGATCTGCCGGGCGGCCGCGTCTATCGCCCGTTCGGCGATCAGACGGGCGGTCGTGTATTTCACACCCATCACGCTGATCAGTCCCGGCACGCCCTCCAGATCCCGGTGGTCGATCAGGGCTCCGCGGGTATGCCGCCGGACCCCGCCCCGGCCATCGTCCACATCCGCCGGTATCAGGCCCTGATAGGTCCACAGCACGTCCTCGGGCCGTATGGCCAGCGCCGGGCAGGCGATCTCGATTTCCCGCAGGAACGGGGCCACGTCCCCGTCGTCGCGCGCGACGCCGTCGGGGGCCGGCGCCTCGTGGGTGCCGATGATGGTCCGGCCCTGCCAGGGCGTCACGAAATACATCCGCCCGCCCCGGTCGACCGCCGCGTCCGACCGGTCGCGGCTGACGATTCCGAAGCCCGCCCCGTCGGCGGGACGGTCGACGACCACATTGGTGGCCCGGGCGAATCCGGGCCAAGCCTCGCCCTCGCCCTCCGCCAGTTCCCGGGCGGCCGCCCCCGTGCAGGACACGGTGACGCGGGCCGTCACCTCGCCCTCGTCCCCGGTCAGGCGATCGCGGAGCCGCGCCCCGACAACCCGCTGTCCATCCCGCCGCAAGGCCACGGCCTCCATGTGGTTCGCCGCCCGCGCCCCCGCCCCGACCGCCCCTTTCAGGCAGGCCAGATTCAGCCGGTTCGCATCCAGGATCTGCCCGTCCCGCCAGACCCCGCCGCCGGTCAGAGCATCCGGCGCCAGATCGCCCAGCCGCCGCCGCGCCTCGGACGGCCCCACGATGCCCGCGCCTCCGTAATCCGGCCCGCGCAGGCCCGCCGAGGCCAGGCGATACAGCATCGCCGCGGCCAGGAAGGCCTCGGGGCCCTTCACCCCATGGCCGAAGAGCGGGATCAGGAAGTCCAGCGGCCGGATCAGATCCGGCGCGGCGCGCTGCCAGAACGCCTGCTCCCGGGCCGAGGCCCGCAGCCGTCCGATATCCAGGTGCTGGATGTACCGGATGCCCCCATGCATGATCTTGAGCGAGTTGTGGGACGCGCCGCCGCCGAAATCGTCCCGTTCAACCAGACCCACCGTCAGCCCGCGCAAGGCCGCGTCCCGTGCGGTCATCAGGCCGTAGATGCCACCGCCGATCACCAGGACATCCATCGGATCGGATGTCAGGTCCCGCAAGCTGGACCGTTTCATCGCCGCAACGCCACCTGGTCGGCCACCACGCGCATCGGCCCCAGCCGCTGTCCGACGATCCGGGGCTGGGCCCGCAGGGCCCGCAGGCGGTCGGCCAGATCCGCGGCCGGTCGCGTGGTCGACATCGCGCCTGGCAGGACGAAGCCATAGCGCCCCACATCCGATTCCCGCCCGCCCAGCGGCAACGGATCGGTTCCGGGCAGAACCGGCCCCCGGTCGAATACCGACGGGCGCGGCCATCCCAGGGGCCGGCCGGCATTGTCCCCCAGAAGGACCTTCCCCTGCCAACGGTCCAGTACCCGCCGCAGGATCCGTCCCCGCTCTCCGACCCACTTGCCCAGGCCCCAGGGCAGAACGGCCGGAACCCCGGCCTCGGTCAGATCCGCCAAGACGTCGTCGACAGGCCGGCCATCGTCGAACCGGGCATGCGTGGCCAGGGCCAGAACTTCCAGCCGCTCGGCCGTCACGATCTGCCGGCCGGCCACCAGCGTCACCAAACGCCCATCCGCATCCCGCATCGACAGGGCGGCCGGGTCCTCGGGATACTCCACCACCTCCCAGCCCTCGACGCCGACGCCGCCGCTGGCGAGTTGGTCGAAGCCGTCATCCCGCGCCGTTTCCGTCAGCAACAGACACGGATCGGCCCCGGTCGCCAAACGACCCAGATGGTTCGCCGCCGCACCCAGAAGCGCCGCCACATTCATGCCCGGATAGATGTGCACATGCCCATCCACCGCCGTCTGAGCCGCCATGCCGTCCCGTCCCCTTCGACCGGGCGTCAGGATCGGCCCGGCAGTCTCGCCATACTGCCCCTTGGGGGTCACAGGTCAATCGCCACCGGGTGCCAAAGGACTGGAAACGAAGTGCTGCCCGGTATCTGATGGCGCGGGAAAGGACAGGCCGGATGAGTCACGCCACCTATGACCGCCCCTCGGGGTTCGCGTTGCGCATTTCGCCGCAGCGCCGGGACTTCCTGGTGCTGTCGCTCTGGCTCGGCGTGACCTTCGTGCAGTTCCGGGGCGACGAATTGCTGCTCTATCCGCTGGCGCTCTACTATGCGTATTCGATCTGGCGCGATCAGCGGGCGATCCTGCCACTGATCGCCCGCTGCTGGGTCGTCCTGATGTTCCCGATCTGGTGTCTGCTGTCGGTCGCTTGGGCCGAAGTGCCCATCGAAGCGCTGAAACACGCGATCTACCTGTTTCTGACGCTGCTGATCTGTTTTCAGGTCGCCGCCAGCCTGACGGCCCGGCAAATGATGCACGCCGTCCTTCTCGCCACCGGCGTGATCGGCGTCATCAACATCCTCTACGCCTTCGGGCCGGGTGATGTGGGGCGCGGCATCTTTCAGCAGAAGAACACCATGGGCAAGAACATGGTGGTGCTCTGGATCGTGGCCTTCGGAACAATGCTCGACCCCAAGGCCGGCCGCTGGGTCCGCCTGGCGGCGGCGGGTTTGGCGGGAATCGCGGCCGTCATGGCGGTTCTCAGCGAATCAGCGACGGCCGTTTTGCTCGTGCTCGCCTCATCCGGTGTCCTGTTGGCGGGGGCCGTGGTTCTGCGGGGCGGATTGTTCCGGGCCAGCCGGCTGTGCCTGGCTTTCTTCATTCTGGCGGCGATTACGGGCCTTGGTAGCATAATCCTGCCGATGATGACATCGGACCCCATCGCCTTCATTTTGGAGAGCTTCGGCAAGGACACGACCCTGACCGGGCGCACCGTTCTGTGGGACTATGCCGAGGAACAGATCGCCGAAAATCCGGTGCTCGGCGTTGGGGCCGGGGGCTTCTGGCGCTACCACGCGTCGCCCCTCGTCCAAAAGATCTACTTCGAGTTCTACAAGTTCCCCAACGACGTCTTCAACTTCCATAGCAGCCTATACGAAATCGCCGTCCACCAGGGTCTGATCGGACTGGGCCTGGCCGCTGTCGCCCTTGTCTGGGGCATCGTGAAGATCACCCGCGGGGCGGTCATTCTAGGCACCCTGCCGATGATCTACTTCTTCTCGCACATGCTGGTGGTCGTCGTCCGCACCCTGACGGAGTCCGACTTCCTGAAACCCTTCGTGCTCTTCCACATGGTTTTCTGGATGGGCGCGCTGATCGCACAGCAGGAATTGGCAAGCCGGGCGAAACGCCGCTGACGCGAGGGCATGCCCGACTTGTGCCGAAATTCACTCACCAGAATCACGCTTCTGGCGTATTCCTGCCCATCTTTTCACATAGCACTCGAATTGCGCAACGAAGGATTGTTGTGCGTCGGTCATCTTTGTAGCGAACGGGAAGTGGCAGTTAACAATAGGAACGAGGTCGCGGGGCAGCTTACGGGCTGAAGGACAGGAGCCTCATATACCGAGTTGGAAACGGCGTCCTTTTAAGGGCTGAGTAACAAGTTTCGGTCATCCAGTCAGGCACATCGAACGAGGAACCGGTCTTCATTCGACCGGGTGATTTCGTGCGCCAAACAGGATGCCTGAACTCCCGTTCACCGCATGTCTTTGATCGTCGCATGGCTATGCCGCGGCGTCCATTGACCGTCTCGTCAAGCAAGAAGGCACGAGAATCCGGATGAATACGAGCGACATGCAAATGCACGATATGCACGACGGAATGGGCATGCATGCCCATCTTCATGGCGTCAACGCGCTTTTCGATCCCTCCACCGCGACTCATGTGGCCGTCCGCAATGGCGACTGGTCCGACCCGGCGACCTGGCAGAACGGGACAGTCCCGGGCGATGATGCGCTGATCCGCATTCCGAGCAATGTTTCCGTCGTTTACGACGTCCGAAGTTCACCCGATTTCAACACGCTGCGGGTCGAGGGAACCCTGTCCTGGACCCGCGCGCACGACACTGAGATGCGCATCGAAACCATCGTGACGATGCCCAATTCGCGGCTGGAAATCGGCACGCGCGACAATCCCATGCCCGCCGGGGTCGACGCGGATATCGTCTTCCGCGACACGCCCTTCGACGGCGCGGACAACGCCAAGCTGGGCAACGGGCTAGTCGCCCATGGCGTGGTCGAAATCGAGGGTGCCCAAAAGGAAAGCTTCCTATCCCTGACCCAAGAGGCCCGTGCCGGCGACACCTCGGTCAGGGTCGACGGTGACACCGGCAATTGGGCGGTCGGCGATCAGCTGCTGATCGTCGGCACCCAATACGTGGGCGAAAACGACTACGGCGTCCTACAGACCCAGGACGAATTCCGCACCATCACCGCGATCAACGGCGACACCATCACCTTCGACCGCGGTCTGACCTACAATCACACCACCCCGGCCGGGCTGGATGTCGACACCTATGTCGGCAACATGTCCCGCAACATCACGTTCAGCTCCGAAAACCCCGATGGCATGCGCGGGCACGTGATGATGCACAACGCCGCGGAAGACGCCGCCGGCGAATATGCTAACTGGGTCCGTTACGCCGCCTTCGACGAGTTGGGCCGAACCGACAAGACCACGGATATCAGCGCCGGTAATCCCGAGGGTCGGTATCCGCTGCACCTCCACCTGATCGGCACCGGGCCCGACGCACCTACATCCGTCTTGGCCGGAAATGCCGTCTCCGGCGGTCCGGGCTGGGGCATTGTCCAGCATTCCTCCGATGCGATGATCAACGACAACATCGTCTACGGCATCACCGGCGCCGGCATCGTGTCCGAAACCGGAAACGAAACCGGGGCCTGGCTGCGCAACCTTGTCACCAGCACGACGGGCTACGACCAGGAAGACAAGAACGGCAACGGCGACCATGGGGCCGCCTACGAAAACCAGTCCCGGGTAATCGTTCAGCAGGACAACATCGCAGCCAATTCCAAGCTCGGCTGGAACTTCTCGGGCCGCGAGAACTTCCCCGAGGACGAGGCTCACACCGGCGCGCCCATCGACGGCGCCCACCGCAAGATGTTCGAGCGCGAACAGCTCAAGTTCGACCCGTCGCCCTTCGACGTGGCCATCGACCACGAAGAACCGCCGATCGAGGACTTCGTCGGCAACGAGGTGATCGGCTCCACCGAGGCGTTCCGCGTCTATCACCGGCAATTCTCCGACGACACGGACACCATGTCCGTGATCGAGGATTTCACCGTCTGGGGTGGCGATAACGGTATCTGGCTGAAGAATTACTCGTCGAACTACGAATTCATCAACTCCACCTTCCAGGGCACGGGCGAAGGCTTCCGCGTCGATCGAAAGACCTCGGCCGTAGTCTTCAACGACGTCGAATTCCGCGACTTCGGGACCGGTTACCGGTCCTTCGGCGTGAATCACGAATCCTTCCTGATCGACGTCGACTTCATCAATGTCCGCACCGAGATCCGCACCGAGGATCTGATGAAGAACGTGACCAGTGCCTCCCTTCGGCAGGAGCTGATCAATTACTACCGCAGCGAATATGGCATCGACTACGAAAACCCCCGCCCGACCATCATCGACAGCTCCAACCTGACGCCTGTCGACCGCGTCACCTTCGTCGCCGCCCGAGACGCCGATCTCACCATCGGAAGCGGCGATGCGACGCTGGACGTCAAGGGCACGATCTACGATTCCATCGGCGCCCGCACGTTCAACGAATACGTGGTCGCCAAGACCCTGTCGGGCAATACAGGCTCGAAGGAGTTCGACGGCATCAAGCTGCGGTTCGGAAGCTATTCCAGGGATCAGCAGACCGAATTCGAGGTGGACGAGTTCATCGAACTGCACGGCACCTACCAGAAAGCCGACGGCAGTTGGGTCGTCCCGGTCGTCAATTGGATCACCGACCGCCTAACGGCCAAACAGCATCCCGTCGTGATCGAAATCAAACTGGTCGGTATGGACGAAGCGAAGCTGCGGTCATTCCAACTGGACGAATATCCCGATCCGGGGATCGGAAATCCCGGCTTTGATTACGGCTTCCCGGACGATCTGGACGGACCGCAACCGGTCTATACCGGATCGGTCGACGCCCCGGCCCCCTCGCCCCAGCCGGCCCCTGCCCCCGAACCTGATCCCGATCCGGCTCCGGCACCCGAACCCGAACCAGCACCCGCCCCGGCTCCTAAGCCTGAGCCGGCCCCGGCGCCCGAACCGGCTCCGGCTCCGGCTCCTCAACCCGCCACCGATATGACCTATACGATGGCCTTTACGGCGAGCGACGATGTGTTGCGCGGCACGTCCGAGACGGATGTGATCACCGGCGGTGGCGGCGACGATGCGCTCTTTGGTCTCGACGGCTCCGACATTCTGGTGGCCGATAGCGGAAGCGACCGGATGACCGGCGGGGCTGGCGCCGATGTCTTCCAGTTCTCCCTCACCTTGGTCGGTGATGGCGACCGGAAGGATGTGAAGGACTTCTCGCTGAGCGATGGCGATGTGTTCCGGCTGACGGATATCCCATCGGCGCTCAGCGAGGCCAATCTCGATCAATGGCTGCGGATCACCAAGGAAGGGACGCTCGGCGTCCTGGAAGTCGATCTGACGGGAAGCGGGTCGAATTTCCAGGACCTCGCGATCATCCGCGGCGGCCGCGAGCTGACCATCGAGGAGTTGCAGCAGAACGACGCGCTCCAACTCGACCTTCCGCAGACCCTGCGCGGTAGCGGCAAGGCCGACGTGATCTCCGGCGGCACGGCCTCGGATTCGATCTTTGGCCGAAGGGGGAACGACACGCTTATGGGTGGCGCGGGCTCCGACGAGCTTTACGGCCAGCGTGGGGCGGATATGCTTATCGGTGGCGCGGGCTCCGACAAGCTCTATGGCCAGCGCGGGGCGGATACGCTTATCGGTGGTGCCGGGTCCGACAAGCTCTATGGTCAGGGCGGGGCGGATACGTTCCTCTTCAACGACGCGTCGGTCGACGGCCAGCGTGACATTGTCAAGGACTTCTCGCTGGCCGACGGCGACCGCTTCGCCTTCGACCTGGATTGGGCTGCGACCGCCGATGTCGACCTGTCGAATTGGCTGCGGATCGAACAAGCCGGCAAGCGGGGCGTTCTCCAGATCGACGAAACGGGCACCGGCTCGGATTGGGTCGACCTCGCGGCCATCCGCAACGGCAGCAACCTGACCATCGAGGAGCTGGACGACGCGAACGCCCTCGTCTTCCTCTGACGGTCAGATCGATCCCCGGTCCGCCGGGGATCAGCCCACCGAAACGGGATCAAGATACGCCGCGGCCGGCAGGTCGCGGCGTTCGTCGATTCGGGCCGGCGCCGCCAGGGCACCGCCCCCCCGCGCCAAAGCCAGCCCCGCCATCAGGCGCGCCGTCTGCCTGCCATCGCGCCAGCGTCCGTCCCGGACCGCCGCTTTGACGCGCCAGCGCAGGCCCCGCGCCAAGGCGCGCGCCATCTGGGCCCCTGCCCCGCCGCATTGCCCGAGCCGCGTCAGCCGGCGCGGCATGTCACCGGCCAAGGCCTCGTCGATCCCATGCTTGCCACCCGCCATCCGGCGCAGGATCCCCTGCTCCGTCGCGCTGAGCCTCGTCTCCGGCAACAGCTCCGCCGCCGCCTCCAAATCCGCGGCGGCCAGGTCCCAATCCGTCCGCCGGGCCGCGACGCAGGCCCGCTGCAACACGGCCGCCCGCCGCGCCAGATCCGTGTCCACCGTCTCGAAAAACGATTCGTAGAACGACAACGGGATCCGCTCGCGGAACGGCGCGAAGACCGCCCGGTCCGCCGCCTTCCAGACGGCGTCCGACCGGGCCGCCGCATGTCGGGCCGCCGCCGGGCCCCGGTCGCCGTCATGCTTTCGCTGCAGGAAGACCGGCGTCTCGGTCAGCCGGACCGGCGCGGCCAGCCCCAGGCGCACGATCATGTCGTAGTCGATCGACCGCGCCAGATCCTCCCGGAAGGGGCCGACCCGGTCATACAGGCCGCGCCGCACCAACGTGGCGTTCTGAAACAGGAAGATGTCCTCCAGCAAATGCCGGATCGGCGCCCCTGTCGACAGATCCGGCCAATAGCCCGGGCCCTGTTCGACCCGCCCCCCGTGCCCGTCCCAGAACCGCCGGTAGCCGCCGCCAGCCACCCCAGCCGCCGGATCGGCCTCCAACATCGCGGATAGCGTTTCGGCGGCCTGGGGCAGCGCCAGATCGTCATCGTCGCAGATCCAGATACAATCCCCGCTCGCCTGCGCCATTGCCGCGTTCAGCGCCCGCGACTTGCCTCCATTCTCGGACCGGAAGTAGCGCACACCCTTGCCCCAATCCCGAACCGCGTCTACCGTGTCGTCCGTAGACCCATCATCCCAAACGATTATTTCGTCGACTGGCCGGGTCTGCCGCCCGAGCGCATCCAGCGCCTCTCGCAGGTAGACGGCGCGGTTATAGGTCGGGATGATGGCGGTTATTGAAGGCATAGGCTGATGCTGTCCGATCGGAACGGGTCTCGTGGGACGACCATGCACGCAGCGGGCGGCGGCGCAATCGTCGCCATGCTGCGCTCTGTGATCGGGCTTATGGCTCTGACCCTGTTCATCACGCTCGCGCCTGTCATCGCAAGCGCACAGGACATCGCCCACCTCGGTCCCGGGGATCGGGTCACCATGCGCGTGCTGGCCTGGAACACGCTCGACTTGGAGTTTCAATCCTACGATGCCCTGGGCGGGACCTATACGATCGCCGCCGACGGCACCTTGGCCCTGCCGCTGCTGAAACCGATCCGTGCGGCCGACATGCCCCTGCCGCTGCTGGCCGAGCTTGTCGGCGACGCCTACCGCATCCGCCTCGGCCTGTCCGAACCGCCCGCGGCCATGCTGGAAATCGCGGATTACCGGCCCGTCTTCATCCTGGGTGACGTGGCCCGACCTGGCCGCTACGATTACGAACCGGGCCTCACGCCGCTGCAGGCCCTGGCCCTGGCCGGCGGGGTCTATCGCGAGAACGGCGCCAGCGGCGCCGAGGCCATCCGGGCCATGGGCACCCTGCGCGAGGTCCGGCTGGACCAGGCCCGGGAACGGATGCGCGCCGCGCGCCTGCGCGCCGAGATGGAGGGCCGGCCCGCCTTCGCGCGCCCGGCCTTGCCCGCCCATCCCGGCGGCGACACCGCCGACGACGCCCTTTTCCAAAGCGAACGCGATCTCTTCACCGGGCGTCGGGACCAGTTGCACCGCGCCCTCGCCTCCATCGACGAAACCCGCGATCTGCTGGACACCGAAATCCAAGCGCTGGAAGGCAAGCGGGTCGGCATCACGCGCCAGCTTGCCCTGGTCCGCGAATCGCTGGGCAATCTGGAGGTCCTGCGCGAACGCGGGCTGGCCCGATCCCCGGCCCTGCTGACGCTGCAAGGCACCCTGATCGACCTGGAAGCGCGCGAACTGGACACCGAGACGGGAATCTTCCGCGCCCGCCAGCAACTTTCCGAACTGGACCGCGACGCGGGCGAAATCGAAGCCGCCCGGCGCGTACAAGTGTTGCAGGAACTCCTCGCCACCGAGGCCGAGCTCCTGCGCCTGGACACCCGCGAAGCCACGACTCAAAGCGTGCTCACCCTGTCCGAAGCCCTTTTGGACGCCCAGGACGACATCGCCGAGACTCGACTGGAATTCAGTGTGGTACGGGGCACGGGCGAGGCGCAGACGCGCTTCGACATAGATGATTCGGAACCGCTTCTGCCGTTGGACGTGCTCACCGTGCGGGCGATATCGGCCGCTGAATGACGCCATTGCGGGCGAATGGACCCGGATCGTTTCCGGATGTTGCCGTCAATGTGGATAAAGCTTGCCGTATCGCCGTGAGTTTGTGGTAAGACCAATCTCATATTGAACGTCTTTATCTGAAGTCATTGCCAGGGACGGTCGCGCAGGCGGCCGATGGTTCCGAATGAACGCCATGCTATCCGACCAGCCCGAGATCTCGGTCTGCGTCCCCATCTTCAATGAGGAAGACAGCGTCGGGCCACTGCACGACGCCATCACGGCCGCGCTGAACCCGACCGGCCGGTCCTACGAAATCGTGCTCGTCGACGATGGCAGCCGCGACCAGACGATTCCCCGCCTGCGGGAGATCGCGGCCCGCGACCCCCGCGTCGTGGTCGTCCGCTTCCAGCGCAATTTCGGCCAGACCTCGGCCATGCAGGCCGGTCTCGACCATGCGCGCGGCCGCTACATCGTCACCATGGACGGCGATTTGCAGAACGATCCGGCCGACATCCCCATGATGATCGACAAGCTGGCCGATGATTACGACCTGGTGGTCGGCTGGCGCGTCAAGCGGCAGGACAAGTTCCTGACGCGCAAGCTGCCGTCGATCATGGCCAACTGGCTGATCGGCAAGGTCACCGGCCTGCCGATCCGCGACAATGGCTGCTCGCTCAAGGTCTACCGGGCCGAGGTGATCCGCCGCGTGCCGCTCTATTCCGACATGCATCGTTTCATCCCGGCCATGTCGATCCCCATGGGCGCCCGCGTCGCCGAAGTGGGCGTGCGCCACCACGCCCGGCAATTCGGCGAATCCAAGTACGGCCTGTCCCGTATCTTCAAGGTCCTGCTCGACCTGATGGTCATCAAGACCCTGCTGGTCTTCGCCCGCCAGCCGCTGGCCCGTTTCACCGGCATCGCCGCCGCCGCCACGATCCTGGCCGTGGCGACCTTGCTCTTCATGCAGGGCGGCATCGGCCTGGTGGTGCCGATGACCGTGGCGGGCTTGCTGCTGTCCATGGCGGCGTTCCTGCTTCTGCTCGGCCTCGTCACGGGGGCCATCTTCCAGACTATCGCCCGGCGCGAACCCGGCTGAGCCAAGTTCAATTTCACGATTTTCGAGAGTCCGATGAGCAAGATACATTTGATGGAAGCAGCTTCCCGACGCCCCGACCTCTCGGTGGTCATCGCCACCGAAGCCAAAGGTGGCGTCGCCGTCACAGCCACCCGCGCCCGCGCGGCGCTCGACAAACTCGGCCTCAGCTACGAGGTGGTCGTGATCGTCGACGGCGCCCGCAAGGCCCAGGTCGCCGACCTGACGGCGCTGGCCGACGATTGGCCCGAACTGACCGTGATCGGCCAGCGGCCCTGGACCGGCGAAGACGCCGCGCTGGCCACCGCCGCCCGGCGGACCTCGGGCAACCGCATCCTGATCCTGCCCGGCTGGCCCCAGATCGACCTGGACGACCTGCCCAAGATGATCGACGCCCTGGGCGACCATGACATGGTCTCGGCCTTCCGCGCCGACCGCGGCAGCGGCAAGCTGCAATCCCTGCGGCGCGGCCTCTTCGGCCGCCTGCTGCGGCGGCTCTTCGGGCGGGCGCCCACCGATCCGTTCTGCCGCGTCCATCTGGTGCGGCGCGACACGCTGGACGACGTGGCGGCCTTCGGCGTGCGCCAGCACTTCCTGCCCGTCATCGCCGGCCAGCGCGGCCATGACGTGACCGAGGTGGCGACGCGCGCCGCCCCGGTCGATCAGACCGACGACGCGCCCTATGTGTTCAAGCCGCTGGGTCACCTGCGCGCCCTGGTGGATGCGCTGACGCTCTATGTGGTGCTGACCTTCCTGCGGCGGCCCCTGCGCTTCTTCGGCGCCATCGGCCTGCCGGTCTTCCTGATCGGCGCGATCTCGACCGCCTGGCTGGTCGCGCGCCGCCTGCTGGGCGACACCGCCCTGGCCGACCGGCCCGCCCTGATCTTCGCCGTCATGATGGTGGTCCTGGGCATCCAGATCATCGCTATCGGCCTGGTGGGCGAGATCATCGTGTTCTCCAACGCCCGCCGCCTGAAGCAATACGAGGTGGCCGAGATCATCTCGTCCGGCGACCGTGCCGATGCCGTGGCCCCCGACGCCCCGGCCGAAGCCCGGCGCCGCGACGTGGCGGGATAGGCCGATGTCGCGCGACACATATCTCGTCACCGGCGCCGCCGGATTCGTGGGCGGTCACATGCTGCGCCATCTCAAGGCCCAGGGCATCCGCGTGCGCGCCATGGTCCGCAGCCGGGGCCAGGCCGACGACCTGCGCCGCATCGCCGACGAGGTGGTGATCGCCGACTTGGAAAAGCCCGAAACCCTGCGCGACGCCGTGCGCGGCGCGGCGGGCATCTACCATATCGCCGCGCTCTTCCGTCAGGCCGATATACCGGACGAGACGTTCTACGCCGTTAATGCCGAAGGTGTGCGCCACATCCTGGACGCCGCCATCGCTGAAGGCGTGCCTCGGGTGATCCATTGCTCGACCAACGGGGTCCACAGCCATGTGGAACACCCGCCCGCGGCCGAGGATTATCCCTTCAACCCGACCGACATCTACCAGGTCACCAAGGCCGAGGGCGAAAAGATCGCCATGGCCTATTTCCGCGACGGCGCCGTGCGGGGCGCCATCCTGCGGCCCACCATGATCTACGGGCCCGGCGACACCCGGATGCTCAAGCTCTTCCGCATGATCGCCAAGCGGCGCTTTTTCTATGTGGGCCGCGGCCAGGCCCTGACCCACTGGATCGACGTCCGCGACTTGGCCCAAGCGTTCCAGCTCGCGATGGAGGCCGATCACATCAACGCCGAAGCCTTTCTGATCGGCGGCCGCCGTTACCGGACGCTACAGGACAGCGCGCGCGAGATCGCCGCCCAGCTGCGCGTGCCCGAGCCTCGCCTGCACTTACCCGTCGGCCCCGTCATGGCGCTGGCCCACCTGACGGAAATCGTCTGCAAGCCCTTCGGGATCGAGCCGCCCCTGTTCCGCCGCCGCGTCGCATTCTTCATCAAGAACCGCGCCTACGACATCTCCAAGGCGCACCGCATGCTTGGCTTCGAGCCGGCCCAGGATTTCGCCGGCGAAGTCCGCGATATCATCGCAGCCTACCGCTCGACGGGCCTCCTGCCGCCCGCGACCCGTGACGCGCCGCGCGAACCCGTGGGGAATGTCAGTCCATGAACGACCGCCGGCGCATCGCTCTCAGCAACGCCCAACCCGTCGAGGTCGAAGGCGCGTCCCAGGACCTCGTCCTCGATTTCGGCCGCATCTTCTCGATTATTCGGCGCGGCTGGTGGCTGATCGGCGGGCTGGGCTTCACCGGCGCTCTGATCGCCGCGATCTTGGTTCTGCAGGTCACGCCGATCTACCAATCCCGCGCCGAAATGCTGCTGGGCCAGAAAAGCCGCATCGACGACACGATGGGCGCCCTGTTCGAAGATCTGCGCCTGGACGAAGCCGCCATCTCCGGCGAAATCGCCATCATCACATCCGGCCGTATCCTGTCCGAGGTGACCCAGAAGCTGAACCTCGACAGCCATCCCGAATTCAACGAAGACCTCCGCCCCCCCGAGCCCGAGCCGAACATCATCACGCGCGCCGCCGACGGTGCGGTCGACATGCTGAAACTGGCCCTGGGCATGGAGATCGGGGACGAGGCCGAGCCGCCGGGCCTCGGCAGCAATCCGACGCCGATCCAAAGCGCCGCCATGACCGGGCGCACGGCCCTGGGCGACCAGACCGACTACGTCAATCAGCTGCGCCAGGGCCTTGCGGTCCGCCAGGTCGGCCGTTCCAACGTACTGTCGATCCGCTACACGTCGACCGACCGGCTGCTGGCGGCGGCGGTGCCCAACGCCCTGATCGACATCTACCTGGAAGACCAGGTCGACCGCCAATTCGAGCTGGTCGGCCGCGTCACGTCTGGCCTGGAAACGCGGCTGGGCGAGATGCGCGCCCGCCTGGAAGCATCCGAGCGGGCGACCATCGCCTTCCGCACCCAAAGCCTGTCGGATGGCTTCGTCAGCCGCGAACAGCTGGACCGGCAATTGGGCGATCTCGCCGCCCGCCTCAGCGAAGCCACCGTGAGCCATTCCGAATTGAAGGCCGAGCTGGACGGCCTGAACCGCCTCATCGCCGATCAGGGCGCCGTGGCAACGGCCGGGCTCTTCGCGTCGCCCATCATCGACGGGTTGCGCCAGGAATTGGCCGATCTGCGTCGCCGCGCCGACCGGCTGCTGGTTCAATTCGGCCCCGACATCCCGCAATTGGCCGACGCGCTGGAAGAAATCGCCCGCGTCGAATCCACCCTCACCGAAGAAGTGCTGCGGCTGCGCGACGACAAGGCCAAGCTGGTAGAATTGTCCGATGCAGGGCGTCTCGCCCTGGCCAGCCAGATGGCCGCCCTGGAAGGACGCGCCATCGAACAGGCCCAGCGGGAAGTCACGCTGACCCAATTGCAGCGCGAACAGGACGCGGCGCGCATGGTCTACCGGTCCTTCCTGGATCGCTTCAACGAAACCCGGGAATCCGGCGACTTGCAGGAAAGCGATGCCCAGGTCATCGACTATGCCGTGCCGCCCCCCGCCCCTGTCGCGCCCAACAAGAAGCTGACCGTCGCGCTCGGCGGGGTGGCGGGCGGCTTCCTGGGCCTGGCCCTGGCCTTCCTGCATGCCTTCACCGACAGCCGCCTGCGCAGCCTCGACCGTCTACAGCCGCTGATGCGGGGCGCCGACCTGGTCCTGATGCCCCGAATCCCGCGCGGGCTGCGGCGCCAGGATCCGCTGGCGGTGGCCATGAACAGGCCGAAATCGCCCCTGGCGGAAAGCCTGCGCACCTTGCGCAGCCAACTCCTGCTCAGCACCGGTCAGAATGTGGGCAGCGTCGTGTCCTTCGTGTCGACCCGCCCCGGCGCCGGCAAGACGACCACATCCATCAATATGGGCCGCCTGCTGGCCAAGATGGGCCTATCCTGCGTGATCATCGACGCCGACCAACGGCGCGGCAACGTGGCCAAGACCCTGCGCCTGCCCACCTCGCCCGATCTGGTCGACGTGATGAGCGGCAACGCCACCTTGTCCGGCGCGCTGCAGAAAGATCGGGCGACCAACCTGTTCGTCCTGACCACCCGGATCGACGAGGCCGATCCGTCCGGTGCCCTGCTGTCGCGCCGTCTCAGCGAAATCGTCGAGGGTCTCAAGCGCCGATTCGACGTGGTCATCATCGACACTGCGCCGCTGCTGCCCGTGGCCGATGCCCTGCCCGCCGCGCGCCTGTCGGACCAGGTGGTGATGATGCTGCCTTACGGCAGCTCCGAAGACGATATCCGGACCGGCTGCCGCACCCTGGAACGCGCCGGTGCGCCGCCCACCTGCGGGGTGATGTCCTTCGCCCCGCCCAGCATGATTTCGTCCTATTATTGACCGCCAAGGATCCGAGGACCGCATTATGAGCCGCCACTACATCTTCCGCGAAATGAGCCGCATCCAGGGCTATATGGACCCGTGCGACGCGCTATCGTTCCAAACCGTCCTGGAATATCAGAACGGCGCCGGGCTGCGCGGCGGCGGGGCCGAGATCGGGGTCTATTACGGCCGCTCCTACTTCCTGATCCGCAAGCTGATCGGCCAGGGTGACAAGGTCTTCGCCGCCGACCTGTTCAATATCGGCGAACGCGCCGACGGCAGCGACCAGCTCGACGCCCTCCGCGCCAGCGGCCAGGCCTTGGGCCTGCCGGTCTCCGACGATCTGATCCATCGCGGCGACAGCGCCGACCTGACGGCCGACACCATCACCAAGGCCGTCGGCCCCGTCCGTTTCTTCAGCGTCGATGGCGGCCACAAGCTGGACCATCTGCGCATCGACGCCGCCATCGCCCGCGACGCGCTGGCCGATCACGGCGTCATCGTCTTCGACGATGTCTACAACCACACCTGGCCCGAAGTCGCCGTGGGCGTCTTCGAATTCCTGGGCCAGAACAAGGATTTCGCGCCCTTCGCGATCACGCCGAAGAAGCTCTATGTCTGCCGCCGCGACCACCATGCCGCCTATCACGGCGCCATGGCGGGCTCGGCCCATCTGTCCAGCCTGGGCCGCATCGACCGCGATCTGCTGGGCGACGCCGTGGTCGTGGTGGAACATCCGATCCGCAAGCGGATCCTCTACGAACTCGCCATGAGCGCGCATTTGCCCGCCATGGCCGAACGCCTCTACCCCGAGCGCTGACCGCCGCCGTAAAGCTCCGGCTGCCGCAACCTCAGGCAGCCGGCGATTACGCCCAGATGCAGCGCGCCGCGCAACAGCCAGAAGTTGCGCCGCCCTTTCGACAAAGCCGTCGCCGCCGCCCCTGCCCCGCAGATCGCCGCCTTTCCCGCCGCGCTGGCCGCCAAGGCCAGGCGCCCGGCGGCGTCGATCTCGGAGGCCGCATAGCTCTGCCCCGACCGGAACCGCCGCCGCGCCAGCCACGCCAGCGATAGCCGCTGGGGTGGCACGGCCTCGCGCACCTCGGCCTGGTCGCAGGTCTCGAACCGCGCGCCCATCCGGTGCAGGTCGAAGAAGAACGCCGTGTCCTCGCCGCCCGACCGGCCCCGGTTCAGATCGAACCGATGCCCGTACCAAGGGGTGTCGTTCCAACGCAGCAGGGCGTTGCAGGTATGGCCGGTCAGCACCTCGCCCCCCCGCCGCCTCGGCCGGTTTGAATGCAGATCCGCGGCGCGCATCCAATCCGGCGCATCGGCGCCGTATTCCGCGATGGCGGGCCCGAAGACGGCGTCGGCCCCGGTGTCGTGGGCCCGGGCCAGAAGCCGCGCCAGCCAATCGGGCGCCGCCACCTCGTCATCGTCGATGAAGGCGATCCAGTCAGCCCGCTCGGCCGCTTCCAACCCCGCATTCCGCGCGACCGAGATGTTGCGCGCGGGCGCGTGCACATAGAGCAACTTCAACCCCCCCTGCCCCGCCATCACGGCCGGCGCGCCGGTCGGCATGTCGTCGTTGTCGGCGACGATCACCTCCATCTCGACCCCGTCCGGCAAGACCTGCGCCTGCAACGACCGCAGCGTCGCCCCCACATCGGGCCGCCGGAACGTGCACATCACCACCGCGACCCGGATCATGCCCGCCCCGCCAGCAATTGCCGCAGGAAACCCGCGCCCCAGGCATTGTGCATGATTGCCAGCGCCGCGCCCGCCCACAGACCGCATGGGCTGCCCATCCGCCAAGCCGCCACCGCCGACACGCCCGCCAGAACCGCCAGATACGCGCCTGGCAGAATCAGCGCCCAGGGCCAGATCGGTGCCAAGGCAAGCGCGGCGACCAACGCGATCAGGTTCGCCGCCGGGATTACCTGCCGCGGCCGCGGCCTGAGGCGGTGCTTCATCACCGTGCGCGCCCGCCCACGCCCGTAATTCCAGTATTGCCGCAGCAAGCCTCGCGCCGTCGGCCGCATCCGGTAATCCAGCCGCAGCCCAGCCTCCAGCCAGACCCGCCCGCCCGCCAGGGCCAAGCGATGGTCGTATTCCGCATCCTCGTTGTGGGAAAAGTCCCCGTCATAGCCCCCGATCCGCCGGAACCAGTCCAACCGGAATCCGGCATGGTGCCCATGGTCCACCCAGCCCGACCGCGCCCCGCCCCGATGGGCCGACCCGCCCGAACCCAGGGGCGTGTCCACCACCCAAGCCGCCGCGCGGGCGAAGCAGGTGCCGCCCTCGGCATCCATGACGCCCACCACCGATGCCGCGTCGGGTCGGTCTGTCAGCGTTTGGGCCACTCGGCGGACATACCCGTCGGGATAGACGGCATGGGCATCGCAGCGCACCAGGATCCGGTGTCCCGCCCCCGCCGCCGCCGCGACGGCGGCATTGATCCCCGCCGATTGCAGCCGCGCCGGATTTTCGACCAGCACCAGGCCGGGCCGCGTCCGCGCCAGGGCGCGCACGATGTCCCGCGTGCCGTCGGTGCTGCCACCGTCGGCGACGGCGATCCGCACGGCTCCGGCAAACGCATCGTTTTGCCAGAGCGATGTCAGACAGGCCTCGATATGCGCGGCCTCGTTCAAGGTCGGCACGACCACCAGAACGTGGTCGGGATGCAAGGCGGCCGGAGCGGGATTCGAATCCCGTCCAAAATCAAAACGTTTCAAAACAATAACTTCCGCGGCAGGCCTGAAAATAGACCCTTGGGATTGAGTAATGCCGTCACTCTATCCCAGAAGTCTCACGTGGCAAAGCCCGCACGCCATCCGGGTCCGCCAGCGTGATTTCCCTCAGCCGCAACTCGCCCGGGCCGAACGCCCCGACGGTCAATCGATCCGTCGCATAAGCGCCGGTATCCAGGGGGATCCGTCCGTCGCGCGCCACCGCGCGGTCGACGATGGTATGTCCATGGGCGACCCAGCACCCGTCCCGCCGACCGCGCCGCAGAAAGGCCGGATGCCCCCATAGGGCCACATCGTCCAACTGCGCCTCGGGCGGCAGATCCGGGTCCAGCCCCGCATGGACGCAGATCAGGTTGCCGCTGCGCCACCAGACGGGCCGCGCCGCCAGCCAAGCCTCCAGCCCGGCGGGCAACGCGGCGCGCAGCGCCTCGGCCGCCACGCGCAGATGGCGGGGCGGATCGGCCTCGGTCACGCCGGTGATCCCGAAACTCGCTAGGGTCTGGGCCCCG
Organism: Pseudomonadota bacterium; assembly: GCA_039033775.1. GTDB lineage: Bacteria > Pseudomonadota > Alphaproteobacteria > Rhodobacterales > Rhodobacteraceae > Jannaschia. Next base: position 19,234 of record JBCCCB010000023.1, read on the forward strand.
CCGAACCGCAGCCAGCCCGACCCCTGCCCGTCCGGCGCCGCCAGGAAGGCCTCGAACATCGCCTCGTGGTTGCCCTTCAACGCGACCACATCGGGCCGCCCCGTCAGGGCGGTCACGATCTCCAGGACTTCGGCCGCCTGATCCCCGCGATCGACGTAATCCCCCAACAGCACAATCGTCGCGCCGCCGCGCTCTGCCATGTCATCGCCGATCCAGGCCATGGCCCGGCGCAGCAGGTCGGCCCGGCCATGCAGATCGCCGATGGCGTAGACGCGACCGTCCGGGCGCAAAGTCGATTCGCTGCGCCGACCGCGCCGCAGCCAGCCGAACAGCCCCGTCACACGCCGGTCTCCGGCTCGGGCGGGGCCGCCCCCAGGCGCGCGACGTAATCGGGACCGGCGGCGGGCCAATCCTCACAGGTCCGGGCCGCCATCAGGCTGTCGTCTTGCCAATCGTATCGGGCGGTCAACGGGGCGAACCTGCGAAGGGCCCGGCGGTGACGATGCTTGTCCCCGGCACATCCATGGACATCGGGCGCAGTGAGCGTATCGCATCTGAGCGCGGCCGGGCCGCGGCCGCCGGGCGACGGAGATCTGCCCCAGTTCGGGGATCCTTTTGGCGGTTTAGACCCATGGAGGTCTCCTGCCCCTTGCCTTCTCACCGTTTTTCCGGATTAGCCTCGATTTGCGTTGACCTGTCCAATCCTGTCAAGCGACCGGCGGGAGCGGTCTTTTTCAACCAAATCCAAATCGAAGACGTCGGTATGGACTTTGATGGAGAGGGACATCTTAGTTGTCACCCCAGATGGCATACATGATCCCTCAATGGGTCGTGGACCTGGCAATCTGCCCCCGTCATCCTGTGGCGATCGGGCTGTCCGTTGCGGATTGCCGATCCCAGGCCAAGGCCCTTGGCCCATTTCCCCGCGGGGAAATGTCCCGCTGCGACCGATATTCAGTCCACCATCTAACTGGAAGTCAAACTCGGCCTATTTTGGCTCTCACAGATAAAGACCGTTGAGACCGGGCAGGCTGACTATCGCGACCTGCAATCTCCGCGCGATTCCTCTCTCAGAATGCAGGAATGGATCCGCAAGCAGACCTTTTCGCCCGCCCATGAGAAAGTGCCGCGCCGCTTCTCATCGTGGGAGGTGTCGGAGCTGATTTTCAAGGTGAACCAAAACACGTTCCGGGGCCGTCTTGCCGCCGATTCCTCCCTGCCCTCGGGCAAGATGGAGCCGGACGGGCGGCAGCGCTGGTTTTCCCTGGACGAGGTCAACCCGCTGCGGCGCAAGATGAAGATTAATCGCCGCTCGCTCATGCCCGCGCGCCCCTCGGGCAAGCGGGCGATCCGGGTGGCCGTGGCGAATTTCAAGGGCGGCGCGGGCAAGTCCACCACCGCGCTGCATTTGGCCCATGCGGCGGCTTTGCGCGGCTACCGGGTGCTCTGCGTGTATTTCGATCCGCAGGCGACGCTGAGCCATTCCATGGAGCTGGGCGGCGTGAGCGAGGATCATATCGTCTGGGGTATCCTGGCCCGCGACCTGATCCAGAAGACGGAACGGATGAACGCTGCGGCGCGCGGGCAGAATCCGTCCGGCAGATGCCTCAACGGCGACTGCCGGCCTCGATTGCCGAAACCGGGCTGGGCGATCTTCGTGTTACGGATTTCATCCGCCCCACCTGCTGGTCGACCGTCGACCTGGTGCCGTCCTGCGCCAACGCGGCTTTCGTGGAATTCGCCTCGGCCCAATACCGGCATTTGTCGCCGCATTGGTCCTTCTTCGCCGCCGTTCGCCGCTGGCTGGATGCCCTGCCGCCCGACGGTTACGACATCGTCATCTTCGATTGCCCGCCCGCCATGGGGTATCAGAGCATGAACGCCGTCTTCGTGGCCGATGTGCTCTATATCCCGTCCGGACCGGGCTATTGGAAATACGATTCCACGACATCCTTCATCGGTCAGCTGTCCGAGGCGTTGGAGGATTTGGAAGGCTTCGGCGATTTCCCCGCGGGGAAATCGGATATAGGGAAGCAGTTCCTGGATATCCGGTTCCTGCTGACACGCTACGAGCAGGGGAACGAATTGCACCGCGCCATGCGGGAGGCGTTCGGGAAGGTCTTCGGCGACCGGATAGCCGAGCATCCGATCGAGCATACCCGCGCCGTCGGGCAGTCGGGCCGCGTCCTGTCGTCGATCTACGTGATCGACTACCGCGACATGACGCGCGAGACGTGGCGGCGGGCGCGGGGAACGTTCGATATGGCGTATGAGGAGTTCAGGGAAACCGTGCTGGCCGCGTGGCGGAAGATGAAGGACGAGGCATGAGCCGCAAGAGACGGATGTTCGACATCGATGTGCCCCCCGAGGCGGTCGGGACCGGTCCCGTGGACCTGCCGCCGGACCTGGAGACCAAGTCGATGCGGCGCGGGCCGATGGCCTCGTCCATCGGCGAGGCCGGCGATGCGCGGCGTCACCGCGACCAGGTCGAGGCGCGGATCCGGGTAGAGAACGATGCGTTGGCCCATGAGCTGGTGCGGCTCAAGAAAGCCGGGTTAGTGACGGATCTGGTGTCTGTGACGGATGTCCGGACGGATAAGCTGACGCGGGATCGGTTTCTTGGGCGGTCCTTGGACCTGGACGAGCTGAAGGAGAGCTTGCGGAAGATCGGGCTGTCCAATCCCATCCATGTCGCGCCGGACGGGGGTGGGGGTTTCGACCTGGTTCAGGGCTTGCGGCGTTTGTCGGCCTATCGGGACTTGTGGCGAGAGACGGGAGAAGAGCAATGGGCGACCATTCCGGCCGTGCTGATTCCCCGCGGGGAAAGCGAGGCGGGCCTATATCGCCGGATGGTGGACGAGAACCTGATCCGCAAGGATGTGTCGTTCGCCGAAATGGCGAACCTGGCCATGGCCTATGCGTCGGATGGGGTCGACGGATGTGCGTCCCTGGACGAAGCGGTGAACGTGCTGTTCGCGTCGACCGGCCCTCAGAAGCGATCCTACATCCGGCGCTTTGCAGTCGTGATGACGCGGCTGGGCAAGGTGTTGGAGCACCCGTCAGGCCTATCGCGTCGGTTGGGCCTGGCTCTGGCGGATCGGTTGGAGGGGGACCCTGAGTCGAGCCGGACCATCTCGGAGGCGCTGCGGGCCGAGCCGGATCGCGACGCGGCGGGGGAGGCGGCGATCCTGCGAGCCGTGTTGGAGCAGGGTGGGCCGGAGAAGCGGGTCAAGGCCCGAGGCGCGCCAAAGACGCGGCGGCGACGCGTGGCATTGACGGTGCCAGTCGGGCCGGGCGTGCGCTGCACCGCGACCGAGGGGAAGATGGAATTGCGCGCCGGGATCGACTTCGCCGCGTTGGATCGAGGGCGGTTGGAGAAGGCAATCGAGGCCTTTATGCGCGAGATCGAATCGGAGTGATGCGGGCCGGGGTGGCGATTTCCCCGCGGGGAAACCGGGACCGTCTCGGACGACTTGTTATATTATAACAGATTCATTTTCGGAACGGTCCACCGGCCCCGTCGCGATCGTTTCCCGCATCGAAATGACCTCGCGGAACCTGTCACAAAATCGTGTGGTCGGGACTCGTATGTGGCGCCAGATTAACGCAAAATCGCCTCGTTTTCTGACAAAGCGAATTAACAAAGGTCTTCCGATATGGCGCGCTTCCCCAACTTCGAGTTCGGCAGTTTCTCCGACGACGTCCTGACCGGGACGGACGGACGGGACATCATCTTCGGCTTCTTCGGCGACGACACCATCGACGCGGGCGCTGGCAACGACCTGGTCTTCGCCGGATGGGGCGACGACGTCGTCTCGGGCGGCGATGGTAACGACCGGATCCATGGCGGACTGGGCGACGATTCCCTGGAAGGCGGCGCCGGGCGGGATTACCTGAACGGCGGCTGGGGTGTGGACACCGCGATCTATGCGGGATCGGTGGACGATTACGAGGTGACCGCGCTTTGGGGGCACCGCGTCCGGATCGAGAACCTTGAAGACGTCGATGACGTCGATCTGCTGCGGTCGATCGAGCGGCTTTATTTTGTGGCCGACGATTACATCGCCGATCTGACCGGGGGGAACAACGCGGTCCTGGCCCGAGACGACGCCGCGTCCGTGTTGGCGGCCGGTGTCGTGGTTCTGTCGGGGCTTCTGGACAACGATTTCGATTTCGACGGGGATGCGCTGTCGATCACCGCGCTGAACACCGACGGGCTGGTGGGCAGCGCCACGCTGAACGCCGACGGAACGGTCAGCTACGATGCGGGCGGTGCCTTCGACGCGTTGGCGGAGGGCGAGACGGCGGAGACAACCTTCCGCTATGAGGTTTCGGACGGGCAGGGATCGACCGATACGGCGGTCGTGACCCTGACGGTGACCGGCGTGAACGACGCGCCGGAGCTGACCGTCGCGGGCGCGGTGGCCGTCGCCGAGGGCGACACGGCGGTGACCGTGGCGACGGCGACCGATGTGGACGGCGACACGGTCACCTTCGCGCTGGCCGGGGCCGATGCGGCGTTCTTCGCCATCGACGCGGCCGGCGCGCTGAACTTCGTCGCGGCGCCGGACTTCGAGGCGCCGGGCGATGCCGGTGGCGACAACGTCTATGATGTGACGGTCATCGCGTCGGACGGGGATCTGACCGACAGCGCCGATCTGCAAGTCACGGTGACCGACGTGGCCGAGACGCCGCCGCTGATCATCAACGAATTCCATTACGACGATGCGGGCGACGACGAGGGCGAATTCATCGAGGTCGCGGGCGCGCCGGATTTCGACCTGACGGGCTGGACGCTGGTTCTGTATAACGGGGTGAATGGGCGCGAATACGGCACCGTCGCGCTGGCCGGCACCACCAACGCGTCGGGCTTGGCCTCGGTCGACGTGCCGGGCTTGCAGAACGGATCGCCCGATGGCTTCGCGCTGGTGGCGCCGGACGGGTCGGTTGCGGAATTCCTGTCCTATGAGGGATCGTTCACGGCCCAGGAC
>JBCCCB010000024.1:0-23529 GCA_039033775.1 Pseudomonadota bacterium
ATGGCCCGGATATCGGGGGGAAGGTCAGGGTGTGCCGCTGATCCTCAGGTACATTCTCCAGACCTGCACCAACGTGGCTGAGGCGGGTGAGGTCTTGAAGCGCGTCCCCTGGTCACATGAGCTATAACGTGACCGTTCTGGATGCCGATCGCGGCTTTCTGACGGCCTATCTAAGCCCCGACCGCCCGACCATTCTGACCCATGCCGCCGTCGCCACGAACCACCAGGAACGGGTGGAATGGTCCAGCCATGCCCGGTTCACGGCGACCGTCGAGCGGGAGAGTTATCTGCTGCAACGCCTGACGCTGCATCCAGAGACGCAGCAGAAATTCGTGGGCGCGTTTCTCAAGCCGCCGCTCTATTCGACCGCCTTTTCATCCGGCTTCGGGACGCTCTACACAGCGGCCTATCGCCCGAAGACCGGCATCGTCGAGATCCATTGGCCAGACAGATTCTGGCCCAAGAGCTTTGGCGACTTCCCCGAGGACCGGGTCCGGGTCGCCTTTCCAACACAGATGGGCCACCTGGCCTATTGACTATTCGGCGGCCACGGCCACGTCCGGCACGTCGTCCGGTTCGGGCGTGCGCAGGCAGAGGCGCAGCAGGGGCGGGACCGTCAGCAACGTCAGAAAGGCCGACATGGACAGGCCGCCCACGACCACGGCGCCCAGGCCGCGGTAAAGCTCCGATCCCTCGCCTGGAAACACCACCAAGGGCAGCATGCCACAGATCGACGTCAGCGTGGACATGAAGATCGGGCGGATGCGATTCCGCGTCGCTTCCTCGATTGCGTCGATTGGGGCCATGCCGTCGGTGCGCAGGTGATAGAGCGATTGATGGACGATCAGGATCGCATTGTTCACCACGATTCCGACCAAGATCACGAAGCCCAGCAGCGTCAGCATGTCCAAAGGCTGCGCCTGGAACAGATTGAGAAGGGCCAGCCCGCCTACGCCCCCGGCGGCCGCGACGGGGACCGAGATCAGGATCACGAGCGGCAGCACGAAGGATTCAAACAACACAGCCATCACCAGGAAGACGATCACCAGGGCGACCAACAAGTTGATCTGGATCGCGGCCCAGGTCTGGCTCAGCTGGTCCGCCGTCCCTGAAACCGTCAGGCGCACGCCATCGGGTAGGCCGCCTTCGGTCAGCGGGGTGACGATTTCGGTCTCCAACAGCTCCACCGCCGCCTCTAGCGGCAGGGCGTCGGAGGGCCGGATTTCCAGCGTCACCGTGCGCAGCCTGTCCCGGTGGCGAATTTCCGTCGGGCCTGCCGTGACGACGACGTCCGCCAGGGCCGAAACGGGCACGATCTCGCCCGAAGGTGTCACCACCGGATAATGCCCCACATCCTGGGTGCGCTGCCCACTCCGCAGGTCGGGATCGCCCTTCAGCACCAGGTCCAGGCGTTCGGCGCCCACGGTGATTTCGGCCACGCGTAGCCCGTCGTTGAAGGCGTCGACAGTGGCCGCCAGGGCCGAAGCATCCAGCCCAGCATCGGCCAGCCGCAGGCGGTCGGGGATCAGGCGAACCTCGGGGGCGCCCAATTCCAAGCCAGGAATCGGGCGGAATTGGTGCCCCTCGGAGCGGGGCAGGAGCCCCGCGACCATGCCCGCCGCGCGACCCGCGACGGCAAGGATGTCGTCGAGATCCTGGCCGGAGACGTTCAATTCGATCGTCCGCCCGCCGCCCACGCCCCGCCCGAACAGCGAGGGCTGGGTCATGAAGCCGAACGTGCCGGGCTCCGCGAAGATCGGCCGGGACAGGACCGGTATCAGTTCACCCGCCCGTGCGCCGTCGACGGCGGCGGCGCCGACGAAGGAATTGCCGGGCGTCGCGACGAAGAAGAAGCTGTCGATGGCGGGAACCCCGCCCTCGGCCTCGGCAGCGGGCGCCGCCTCCCAGAGCGGCTGGGCCACGTTCTCGATCCGCTCGGCGATGGTTTCGGTCGTATCCAGATTGTAGCCCGGCGGCGGGATGATCAGGCCGAAGACCAGGTTCCGGTTGCCCTCGGGCAGGTATTCGAGGCGGGGCAGGAAGGCCCAAGTGGCGACCGCCGCGCCACCGGCGATGACGGCCACCATCATCAGGCCGACGGCCCGGAACCGGACCGTCAGCTTGACATAGGCCATCACGGCGGCGCGGAAGGCCGCGGCGGCATGGTCGATGCCCCAAAGGCGCAATGTGCTTTGCTGGCCGCCCTTCAAAAGCCGCGACGACAGGGCCGGGATCACCGTCACCGCCACCACCAACGACAGCAGGACCGAGACCGAGATCGCCACGGCGATGTCCCGGAAAAGCTGCCCGGCCTCTAGCTGCATGACCAGCACGGGGACGAAGACCAGCACCGTCGTCAAAGCCGAGACCAGGATCGCGCCCCAGACCTGCCGCGCGCCCTCATAGGCCGCCTCGCGCCTGGACAGGCCCTTTTCGCGCAGGCGGTAGATGTTTTCCAGGACGACGATGGCCGCATCGACGATCATCCCCACGGCGAAGGCGATGCCCGCCAGCGATATGACGTTCAGCGTGCGTCCGGTGGCGGCCATGGCCACGAAGGTCGCGACGATCGAGACCGGGATCGCCAGGGACACCTCCAGCGTCGCGCGGGGACTTCGCAGGAACAACATCAGGATCGTCGCGGCCAGCAGGCCCCCGATCCATATATTCTGGATCACCAGGTCGATGGCGCCTTGGATGTAGATCGTCTCGTCATAGACCTGCCGCATGATCAGGTCCTGTTCGGCGACCGGTCCCGCCTCCAACTCGGCCAGGGTGCGGCGGACCTCCTCCATGGTTTCGATAACGTTGGCGCCCGGTTCGCGAACGATGTTGAAGGCCAGGCCGGATTCGCCGCGGAAGCGCAGCCGCGCCGTCGGATCCTGGTAGGCGAAGGACACTTGGGCGATGTCCGACACGCGCAGCCGCCCCATGGACCCGTTGGCGATGTCCGACCGCAGCACGACCGAGCCGATGGCATCGACCGTGTTCAAATTGCCTTCGGCCCGCACCACATAGCGGCGCTTGCCTTCCTCCACATCACCGGCCGACAGCGAGATATTCTCGCGCCGCAAGGTGGTGACGATGTCGGGCACGGTCAGTCCGAAATTCGCCATGCGGCGGGGGTCGATCACGATCTGCAATTCGCGGGTCACGCCGCCGAAGACATTAACGGCCGACACGCCCTCGATCCGCTCCAACCGGTCCTGGACGACGTCGCGCAGGAAGTCGCCATAGGTGGGCATGGGCCTTGTATTGCCCTCGGCCGCGCGCAAGATCACCCAGGCAATGGCGCTGTCATCGGCGCCCGACGTGTCTAACGACGGCTCGTTCGCCTCCTCCGGGTAGCCCGACACGCGGTCCAGCCGGTTCGACACCAGAAGCAGCGTTTGGGACATGTCGGTGCCGATGGCGAATTCCAGGGTGACCTCGGCCTCGCCCGTGCGCGACCTGGACGTCATCAATTCCAACCCGTCCAGGCCGCGCAGGGCCTCTTCCTGGGGGTTGACGATCTCGCGCTCGATCTCGGCGGGGGCGGCGCCGGGCCAGACGGTCGAGACCACGACGATGGGTTTGCGCACATCGGGCGCAAGCTGGATTGGGATGCGGGACACGGCGATTAGGCCGAACAAGACCGCCATGATGACTGCGGCGACCACGGCCACCGGCCGGTCGATGGCAAGGCGGATCGGGTCCATCAGTTCGAGGCCTCGGCGGTCTCGGGGGATCCGGCGGGCGCCTCTGGCGGCATCGCGGCTACTTCCTGGCCGGGCCGAAGCCGTTCGTTGCCGCGCACGACCACCACATCGCCGTCGGCCACGCCCGACACGACCTCGAAGCGGTCCCCGACCGCCAGCCCGACCTCGACGTTTCGGGGTTGGGCGATGCCGTCTTCGACCGCAAAGACCATCCATCCGCCGCGGGCCTGAACGAGCGCGTCCTTCGGGACCGTCAGCAGATCGCGCGGGTCGTCGACGGGGATCATGACCGTGACCGACTGGCCCAACGCCGTGGTGCGGGACGTGGCCAGGCCGGGGGCGGCAAAGCGCACGGGGCGGGTGCGTGTGGCGGCGGTTTCGATGGGCAGCAAGGCACGGACCGCGACCTCGAAATCGCCACCGCTCTCGGCGCGGGCAGTGACGGTCAGGCCGGGCTCCATCAAGGCGACGTAACGGGCGGGCACGCTGGCCTCCAGCTCCAGCGTGCTGGTGTCGAGCAGGCGGAGGACCGGGGCGCCGGCCTGGATGAATTCGCCGGGATTGACGAGAACGTCCAAGACGACGCCGTCGAAGGGCGCAACGATTGTGGCCCGATCCAGGTTATACGCGGCTTCGGCTTCAGCGGCCTGCGCCACGGCCAGGCGGGCATCGGCCTCGGCGATCTGCCGCTCGGCCTCCAGGAGCAGTCCTTGGGCATCGTCGAAGCGCCCGCTTGAGAACGAGGCCGTGCCCTGCAATCCTGCGACCCGCTCGAACGCCATCCGGGCCGTGTCGGTGCGGGCCCGGGCGACGTTCAGGCCCGCCTCGGCCACGGACACCTCCGCCTGGGCGCGGCGCAGCAGGATGGCCAGCAATTCCGGGTCGAGCCGGACCAACGGATCGCCTGCGCGGACTGTGTCGCCCTCGACGGTCTCGACTACGTTGACGCTGCCTGAGACGCGGGATGCCACTTGGCCGTCCCGCGCGGTGACGACCTCGGCGAAGATGGGAACCGTTTCGGCCAGGCGGCGGGGTTCGACAGTCTCGACACCGACCATCGCGGGGCCGCCCTGCGCGGCCGCGGGTTGGGCGAGACAGATTGCCAGGACTGCGATTTTCATGGGTCGGAACATGGGATCCTCAACTCGTCGGCTTCAACATAGCGCCGATTTCGTCGGGGAACATGCGTGGGGTCTGGATCGCCATCGCACAGGCCGCCTGCATCAGCGCCGACCGGATGGCTGATTGACCAAGCGCATCGAGGCCAGGCGTTCGCCGGTCTCGGGGCGGCCGGACGCCCGTCTTGAGGATGCCCGGCAGATCATGTCGACCGCGCCTTCGAGCGCGGTCGATCTTTGCGGGCGCCCGTTAGTTCCGGGCTTTGTCGACCATCTTACCCTCAGAAATCCAGGGCATCATGCCGCGCAGCTTCTCGCCTGTTTCTTCGATCTGGTGTGCGTCATTCATACGCCGGGTTCCCTTAAAGAAAGGTTGACCCACGGTGTTTTCCTGCATGAAATCGCGCACGAACTTGCCGGTCTGGATGTCGGTCAGGATCGCCTTCATGCGGGCCTTGGTCTCGTCATAGGGCAAGACGCGGGGGCCGCTGACATATTCGCCGTATTCGGCGGTGTTGGAGATCGAGTAGTTCATGTTCGCGATGCCGCCTTCGTAGATCAGATCGACGATCAGCTTCACCTCGTGCAAGCACTCGAAATACGCCATTTCAGGGGCATAGCCGGCTTCCACCAGGGTCTCGAAGCCCATGCGGATCAGCTCGACCAGGCCGCCGCAGAGGACGGCTTGTTCGCCGAAGAGGTCGGTTTCGCATTCCTCGCGGAAGTTGGTCTCGATGATGCCGGAGCGGCCACCGCCGATGGCGGAGCAATAGGACAGGCCGATTTCCAGCGCGCGGCCGGACGCGTCGTTGTCGACGGCCACGAGGCAGGGCACGCCGCCGCCTTTCTGGTATTCGCCGCGCACGGTGTGGCCGGGGCCCTTGGGGGCCATCATGATGACGTCAACGCCTTGTTTCGGCTCGATCAATCCAAAATGGACGTTCAAGCCGTGGGCAAAGGCGATGGCGGCGCCGTCCTTGAGGTGGTCGTGAACATGGGCCTTATAGGTCGCGGCCTGCAGTTCGTCGGGCATGGTGAACATGATCAGGTCGCACCAAGCGGCGGCGTCTTCGATGCCCATCACCTGGAGGCCCCCGCCTTCCGCCTTGGCGCGGCTGGGTGAGCCGTCGCGCAGGGCGACGACGACGTTTTTCGCGCCGGAATCCCGTAGGTTAAGGGCATGGGCATGGCCTTGGGAGCCGTAGCCCAGAATGGCGACTTTCATGTCCTTGATCAGGTTCACGTCGCAGTCGCGGTCGTAGTAAACGCGCATGGATGGGTCCTCCGCTGAGTTTGTTCCGGGGCGACGGATACGAAGGGAGAGATCGGAGGGCGAGAAGGGAATGGACATGATTTCGGTCCGTCAGGTAGATATCAATTCGTCTTATCTCGCAATCTCGGAAAAATCATGCTTGACGATCTCGACCGCCGGTTGTTGCGGCATTGGCAGGCGGAACCGGAGATGAGCTCGGCCGATCTGGCGGTCGTTCTCGGCCTGCCCGCGGCGCGGGTGGCGCGGCGGGTCGAGAAGTTGCGGGAAGCGGGCATCGTGCGCGGCGTGCATGCCGTCATCGACTGGGCGAAGATAGGCTACGCCGTGGAAGTTTCCCTTAGAATTCAATTGGAAAAGTCGGTTCCGAACGCGTTCGACAGCTTCCTGGCGGCGGCGCGCGAGGTGCCGGAAGTGACGGAAATCCAGACCTTTCTGGGCCGCGTGGATGCCCGGCTGACGGCCATCGCGCGGGATATGGGGCATTGGCAAACCCTGTACCGGGGGCGGATCCTGACGCTGCCGCACATGGCGGAGATCGAGGCACTGATGCATGTGGCGACCGTGAAGACAGATCAGAGCTTGCCGCTGTGACCGCCCCCGGTCTGGGGGGCACTCCCCGTATACCCGGCGTACACCCCCTGTACAGACGCGCGTTTGTACGGTTTTGGTCAGCTTTTCTTCATCGTTCCATGCTGCTCGGCATATCCGAGTCGACGGGGCCTCCCCCATGAGCGCGGATCTCGACCCGCTGGACCGGGCCATCCTGCGGGTGGTCCAGGCCAATGCGACCCTGTCGGCCGGGGCGGTGGGCCGGGCTGTGGGGTTGTCGCAGCCCGCCGCCTGGCGGCGGATGCGGCGGTTGCGGGACCAGGGCATTCTGAAGGGGCGGGAATTGGCCCTGGATCTGGAGAAGCTGGGCTTCGGCGTGACCGTCTTCCTGGGCGTGAAACTGGCCACCAAGGGCCGGGTCAGCCTGGAGGATTTCGAGCGCGCCGTCACCGCCATCCCCGAGGTGCGGCGGGTCGAGCACGTGCTGGGGCGCTACGATTACCGGCTGCGGGTCACGGCGCGCGACCTGCCCGATTTCGAGCGGGTGCTGCGCCGCCGGATTATGGCGCTGCCGGGCGTGGGCGAGGTGGAGGCCAACGTGCTGCTGAGCGAGGAGCGACTGCCGGGGCCGCTCTGACAGGGTGGGCGCGCCGGTTGCCGTGGGGCGAGGGCCGATGACCCGGAGCCCTACCGTCGGGCCACCGGAGGTCTGCCCGGCCGCGGGCAGGGCGCGCGGGCCGCGATCGGTCAGTGCCGCATCTGCCGCCGGTGCCGGCCCGGCGACACGCCCATGAGCGCGCGGTAGACGCTGGTCATGTGGGATTGGTTGGCGAAGCCCGCGTCGATGGCGATGTCGATCAGGCGGTCATCGGTGCCCAGCAAGCGGTCGCGCACATAGGCCACCCGGATTTCCATCACGAAGCGATGGATCGGCCGGCCCATTTCGGCCTTGAAGGCGCGCATCAGGCGGAACGGGCTGAGCCCGACGTCGCGGGCCAGGTCGTCGATCGCGATATTGCGGTCGAGATTGTCGCGCAGCACCTCCCAAGCGTGGCGGACGGCGGCGCGGTCCTGCCGGTCGATATCGGTTTCAGCGCGGGCGACGATCAGGTCGGACAGGTTGGAATAGGTCCGCAGGATGTGGCCCGAGGCCAGGATCGTGAGTCCCTCGAAGAGCAGGGGCGTCGCGGGATGGTCCGACGACAGCTCGCGCAGGACGATATTGGCGAAATCGTTCATGAAAGGATCGTCCACGCCGACCCGTTCCTGCAGTTCCAGCCGCTGCGGGTCAATGTCGAAGTCCTGGAGTGCATGGCGGCGCAGCGCGTCGTCCGAAACGGGGATCTGGAGCAGGTCGACGCCCTCGGAGAGGTCCCAAGCGGTCGATTGCCCGGCCGGCAGCATGGTGGTCGGGGCCGAGATGTCGGTGCGCCCGATCCGGCGGGGGCCATCATGGCGGTAGCCGGTGCCGCCGCCGATCTGGTGGATCAGGGCATGGTCGCGGGAGCTTTCGGCTTTGACCACGCCATGGCTGCGCTGGACCATGCGATAGGCGCGGAAGCGGCGGTCCGAGAAGCTGGCGACATGGCGGGTTTCCACGGCGTCGCTGTTTTCCAGGCACGCCACGGGCGGGCCGCGTTCGGGGGTGGCGTTGAGATCCATGGCTTTGTCCTTTCGGGGGCGGCCGACGTCTGGGCGCCGGGCTTTCGCTCTGGATTAGGTGATCGCCGCCCGATGGGCGATCAAGCCGGACCCGGTCACGACCGATGTCGGCGGCGTGTGCGGCCCGTGGCCGATGGGGGCGTCGGGGCCACGATCGGAAACGCCGGATGGGGGATGCGGCGTCGTGCGGGGCTTTCGGCGGGCGGGCTGGCATGGGACAGTGGCGCCGCAAAGGGAGGTCTTGCCATGGCATTGCTTGAAACGGTCGATCCGCAGGGGCTCGACGAATTTTCAGTGGTCTTCACGGACCGGTCGCTGAACCACATGTCCGCCACGTTCCAGCAGGTGATGCGCGATCTGGATGCGGGCCTGAAGGAGGTCTACGGCGCCGATCACGTGGCCATCGTGCCGGGCGGCGGCACCTTCGGGATGGAGGCCGTGGCGCGGCAATTCGGGCAGGGCGCAAAGGCGCTGGTCGTGCGGAACGGTTGGTTTTCTTATCGCTGGTCGCAGATCATGGAGGCCGGGGCGTTTACCGGCGGGGTCGAGGTGATCAAGGCGCGGCAGGCCGGCAACGACACGCGGTCGCCGTTCGCGCCGGCCCCGGTGGAGGAGGTCGTGGCGCGCATCCGCGAGACGCGGCCGGATGTGGTGTTCGCGCCCCATGTGGAGACGTCCGCCGGGGTGATCCTGCCGGATGAATACGTTGCGGCATTGGCCGAGGCGGCCCACGAGGTGGGCGCGCTGATGGTGCTGGATTGCATCGCGTCGGGTTGCGTCTGGGTCGATATGGGCGCGCTGAGCGTCGACGTACTGATCTCGGCCCCGCAAAAAGGGTGGAGCGCGTCGCCCTGCGCGGGGCTGGTGATGCTGTCGGACCGGGCGCGGGCGCGGGTCGAGGCGACCACGTCGGACAGTTTCGCCATCGACCTGAAGAAGTGGCTGTCGATCATGGATGCGTATCTGGGCGGCGGGCATGCCTATCACGCGACGATGCCGACGGATGCGCTGCGGGCGTTCCGGGACACGTTGAACGAGACGCGGGATTACGGGTTCGGCCGCCTGAAGGAGGCGCAATGGGCGCTGGGGACCCAAGTTCGAGCTCTGTTGGCGGAGCGGGGGATCCGGTCGGTTGCGGCCGAGGGCTTCGGCGCGCCGGGCGTGGTGGTGAGCTACGCGCCCAATGCGGAGGTGCAATCGGGCCGGGCCTTCGCCGCGCGGGGCATGCAGATCGCGGCGGGCGTGCCGCTGCAATGCGACGAGCCCGCCGATTTCGCGACCTTCCGGATCGGGCTGTTCGGCTTGGACAAGCTGATGGACGTGGACGCGACCATGGCGCGGCTGCGGCCTGTTGTCGAAGACGTGCTGGCGGATGCGTGACGGGCGAAGCGCTTCGCGTTTAACCTGCGACTGGAGCGAAACGCTTTAACCGAACGGTCCGCGCAGGCAGCGGAACGCGGCCGCTTGGCGCGCGCTGAGCGCGGCGCGGGCCAGGCGTTTCTTGGTATCGACCGCGAGTTCCGGGAACAGGGTCAGGACCTCGTCACGGGCTGCCGCGCCGAGCGCGTCCAGGGCCACCGTGCCGGGATGAAGGCTTTCGGTCCAGGCGCCGGCGGCCTGGACGATCTCGTGCCCGTCGAACAGCAGGTGGTGATAGGTGACCGACGGGCAGGGATCCGGCCGGATGGTTCGGTCGTTGACCAGGTGCTTGGCGGGCACCAGGACTTCCCGGTGACCGACCCAGAGCTGGGTCAGCGCCCCGCGCAGCAGCACCCGGTGCTGGGGCGAGACGCGCAGGGGCGCCGCGTTGCCGATGGCGCCGGGCGCGAAGCGGATCGGGGCGAAGCGGCCGGTGCCGGGCACGGTGCGATGCCCGTGCCAGGCGATGGCCTGGGCGCCATGGTCGCGGGTGACGACGCGGTCGCCGGGGGCCAGGTCTTGGACCGGGACGGCGCCCGAGGGTGTCAGGATGGGCGTGCCCTCGGCGAAGCAGATCAGCGGGCCGCCGGTGCCGATGGCATAGAGGTTGTTGCCGTCCTCGATGCTGCCGGGGGCGATCGTCCCGTCGCCGTCGAAGTCGAAATCCTGGTTGCGGTCGAACATGACCGGGCCCTGGGCGATCTCGGACACCAGGTCCCGGTCGCCCGCCACGATCAACTGGTTGAAATTGGGCGCGTCGGGATCGGATGACCGCAGGACGTTGGCGTTGAAGCGGACATAGCCGTCGCCCAGGCCCGACAGGTCCGACTGCACATTGGCGGTCTGACCGGGATTCTGGGGCGTGTAGGTGAATTTCGGGGTGCCGGCCTGGAAGGCGGCGAAATCCTCGAAGACGGTGATGCCGGTGAAGCCGGACGCGCCCGAGACCTCGCCGTCGGCGGTCAGGTTCCGGACGTGGAAGACGACGATGTCGTCCGAGTCGAAGACCTGCTGCCCGTTCTGGATGCGAATCGTGCCCTGGCCGTCATTGCCGCCGCCCGATCGCGTGTTGACGGCGGGATTTCGCAGGATGTTCGCACCCGTGACGACGATCTGTCCGTCCATATGGCCGCTCCGATTCGGGGAATGCCGTGATAATTCCCGGAAATCTCAGCACTTTCCATCGGCCGCTTGGGATGGGTCTGGATCGGCGGAAACCGACCTATCGGATCGGTTCCAGGCCGGAAACGGTCCCGCCGAGACCCATCCGCATGGCCAGGGTCCGCAGCGGTTTGACGTCGTGGAGCGTGGCAATCCCCACGCCGCGCAAGCCTTGGACGGCGCCCAGGCCCGCCATGGAGACCCGGTTCAGAAGGTCGATGCCGGTCATGCGCAGGGTCACGTCGGCTTCGCGCGCGCTTGCATAGGCGTCGAGCATCTGGCGCGCGCCCAGCGGGTGCTTGGCGGCCAGGTCGCGCAGGGCGGCAATGTCCTTGAGCGAGGTGTTCAGGCCCTGGGCGCCGATGGGCGGCATGGCATGGGCCGCCTCGGCCGCCAGCGCCAGACGGCGGGCGGTCATGGCGCCGGCGCGGCGCGAGATGATCGGCCAGGCGGCGCGGCGCGACACCAGGCGCAGGGGTCCGAGGACCTGGGCCGAGCGGTCGTCTGCTTCGGCCTGGAAGGCGTCGTCGGGCAAGGCCATGCGGCGGGCCTGGTCGGTGGCAATATCCATCCAGACCACGGCCGAGCGGGGCGTGCCGTCGGCATCGGGCAGCGGCACCAGGGTGAACGGGCCGCCGGTGCGGTGGACTTCGATGGAGACGTCGTCATGGGGCCGGTCATGGGCCACGGCGAAGACGATGGCGGTCTGGCCGTACTCGACGGTGCGGGCCGGGATATCGGCCATGCGGCGCAGGGCGCTGTCGCGCCCGTCGCAGGCGATGACCAGCTGGGCCTGGATCCGGGTGCCGTCGGACAGGGTGACGCGGGCATGGGCATCGCGGGTGAGCAAGCGGGTGACGGAGGGGCCGAAGCGGGTCTCAACGGTGTCGAGCGTATCGACCCGGGCCAGCAATTCGCGGCGGAGCAGCCAGTTGGGGAAATTCCAGCCGAAGGGCAGGTCGCCCATTTCGGAGGCCGCGAAGTCGCGGGCGACCGGCTTGGCCCCGGCGGCATCGACGATGCGCATCACGTGCAGGTCCGTGGCATGGGGGGCGAGGCCCGCCCAAGCGCCCGCCCGGTCCAGCAGATCGCGGGCGGGTTGCAGCAGCGCCGTGGTGCGCAGGTCGGCGCCCGGATCGTCTTCGCCGGTCACGGGCGGCGCGGGGGTCGACCAGGGTGACGCGGTGGCCCTCGGCCCCCAGGGCGCAGGCGGCGGACAGGCCCGCGGGGCCCGCACCGGCGATGAGGATATCGGTCTCGATCATGATCTGGAGGTAGGGGCCGGTTGGGTTAGGGGCCAGCGGTCACGATGCCGCGCAGGAACGTCGTCAGATCGGCGGTGTGGTGGTGGATATGAGAGGCTTCGGTGACGGCCGGGGCCACGTGGATCGTGGCCATGCCCAGATCGTGGGGGACGGCCAGGTTGCGGGCGCTGTCCTCGAACATGGCGGCGCGGGCTGGATCCAGGCCGTCGCGCGCATGGGTGGCGGCATAGTTCTTGGCGTGGGGCTTGGGGATGTGATGCTGGGAATGCTCGATCCCGTGGATTGCGTCCCAGAGGCCGGTCAGGCCGCGGGCCTCCAGCACGCGGGCGGCGTAATCGGCGGTGCCATTGGTGTGGATGACGCGGCGGCCGGGCAGGGCGGAGATGGCGGCGCGCAGGGCGGGGTCGGGGGTCAGGACGGTGAAGTCGATGTCGTGGACATCGGCCAGGAAAGGGTCGGGGTCGGCGCCATGATCCTCCATCAGGCCGGCCAGGGTGGTGCCGTGGTCGTGCCACCATCTGTGGCGTAGGCGGTCGGCCTCGGCCTGGGGGACCTTTAGTTCGGCCATGATCCAGCGGGTCATCCGCGCCTCGATTTGCGGGAAAAGCGGGGTCGCGGGCGGATAGAGCGTTTCGTCCAGGTCGAAGACCCAGGTGGTGATGTGGTCGAAGGCCATGGGGCGGGGATGACGCCGATGAGCTTGATCCGCAAGGGGCAGGGCGGCTATCGACCGCCAGACCTGTTCCGGAGCCGCTGATGGACCGCCCTTCTTCCACCGACGCCCATGCGATGATCATCGAGGCCATCGACCGGGGCGTTTACCGCCCCGGCGACCGGCTGGTGGAGAGCGAGCTGGCCGAACGGTTCGGCGTGTCGCGCACCCCGGTGCGCGAGGCGTTGCAGCGGCTGGAGACCCAGGCCTTGCTGACGCGGGATGGGCGGTCGCTGATTGTGGCGTCGCTGAGCCATGACCAGATGGCGGAGCTTTACGCCGTGCGCACCGAGTTGGAGGCGCTGGCGGCGCGGCTGGCCGCGCAGCATGCCGCGCGCGAGGAGATCGCGGTGCTGTCGGCCATGGTGGACGAGGATCGCGCGCTGCTGGGCGATGCGGAGGCGCTGAGCCGGGCGAACCGGCGGTTCCACAGCCAGATCCATCTGGCGTCGCATAACCGGTATCTGGTGCAGCAATTGGGTCTGGTGCACCGGTCCATGGCGCTGATGGCGACCACGTCGCTGGCCGCCAAGGGGCGGGGCGAGGTGGCCCTGGCCGAGCATCGCGACATCGTTGACGCCATCGCGGCCCGGGACGGGGACCGCGCGGCGCAGACCCTGCGGGATCATCTGTCGAAGGCGTTCGAGGTGCGGCTGCGGGAGGAGGCGCGGGGCCTGTAAGGCCGCCGCGATCAACCGGCCTGGCGCAGCGATGCGCGGGTTGAGCCACGGTCGACGCCGGCAGCCAGGACGCCCTGGAGGACGTGGATATCGACCGTGGCTGCGGCGGCGGCGCCGCCATGCTGGCCATGGGGCGTCTTGTCCCAGTGGAAGGGGCAGGTGACGACCTCGATCAGGGCCTTGGTCACGGCCAGGGTCGCCAGGGGGGCGTAAGCGATCATGGTCGGCACCCAGCGACGCAGGCGCCGGTGGTGCGAGGCGTGGCATCCGGCGGCGGTCAGCCCGAGGTTGAGCGCGGTCAGCGCGGTCAGGCCGATGGCGATGCCGGTGATGCCCGCCTGCGGGACCCAGGCGGTGATGGCATGGGGCAGACCCATGGCCAGGAAGAGCAGCGACCACATCAGCGGCGCGAGCGCCGCGTTGATGACGGCGCCCAGGAATTGCAGATGGAAGGCCAGGAAACGCTTGGGCCCCAGGTCGCGCCAGAGCCCCATCGGGTCGCGGGCATGGACGGCCCAGGTCAGCAGATAGCCCTTCATCCAGCGCGACCGCTGCTTGACCCAAGCCAGGGGCGCGGCATTGGCCTCTTCCAACGTGGTGGTGGGGACGATTTCGGTGCGGTAGCCCATGCGGGCCAGGCGGATGCCCAGATCGGCATCCTCGGTGACGTTATGGGCGTCCCAGGCGCCGACCTTTTCCAGCGCGAAGCGGCGGAAGAAGACCGTGGTGCCGCCCAGCGGCACGACCAGGCCCAGCCGGGCGATGCCGGGCAGCATCTGCCGGAACCAGGCCGCGTATTCGATGGTGAAGCAGCGGGCCATCCAGTTCCGGGTCGGGTTGTAATAGTCCAGACAGCCTTGCAGGCAGGCCACGCGCGCAGGCGCCGCCGCGAAGCGGGCGGCGATGCAGCGCAGCTGATCGGGGGCGGGCGCGTCTTCGGCATCGTAGATGCCGATCACGTCGCCCGACAGAAGCGGCAGCGCGTAGTTCATGGCACGCGGCTTGGTGCGGGGTTGGCCGTCGGGCACGGCGATGACCCGCATCCAGGGCGGCAGGTCCGCCGCGGCCAGGGCATCGCGGGTGGCGGTGTCCCCCGCTTCGACGACCAGGGCGACTTCCAGAAGGGCGCGGGGATAGTCCAGTTGCGACAGGCGGCGGGTCAGCGGGGCCGCGATGTCGGGTTCGTTATGGAGCGGGACGACGATGGAGATGCGCGGCAGGGACCGGTCGGCCCGGATATGGGACCGCGCTGAAACGAAGGCGGGGGCGGCGGCCCGGCGATGGGCCAGGCAGGCGGCCAGGCGCAGGAAGACGTTGGCGGTCGCCAGGGCGATGGCCCCGAGGATCAGCAGGCAGAGGGTCTGGACCGGCGCCCAGAGCGCGGCCGCCAGCAGCATCATCATCGGGATGGCAAGGACCACAGCGCCCCGGCGGCTGTTGAGCCCCCGGCAGCTGAGCGGGTTCGGCACGCGGCATTCGGCTGCGCGGGCCAGGGCATCGCCGTAGACGGCGCTGATGCGGTCGTGGATCGCCCGTTCGGGCAGGGTGGCGAACCGATAGGGGCGCAGATCGGCGGGGATATGGTCTTGCAGCGCGTCCAAATCGGCGGGATCGGCGATCGCGATCAAGGTGGTGCCGCCCATGCGGCGCCAGGGGATCGCCTTGTGCCGCAGGCAAAGCTCGACCGGCAATTTGCGCGCCAGGGCGTCGGCGGCGGGGCAGTCGACCGGAGCCGGGTCGGCGAGTCCCATGCCATATTGCAGACCCAGGGCGCGGGCCAGATCGGCGGGTGCCAGCACGCCGTCGGCCACGAGCGCGTCGCCCAAGCGGCAGCCGAGGCTGCGCTGCGCCATCAGGGCCTTTGCCAGATCGGCAGGACCGACGGCGCCGCTGTCGATCAGGATCTCGCCCAGCTTGCGGCGGCGGATATAGGGCGGCCGACGGAAGACCGGCCCGGCGACCGGCGGGGGCGCGGGTTGGGGCGTCGGGACCAGCCGCAGAAGCGGCGCGGTCGGGGCGTCGGCTTCCTTGCGGCGCGGCGCAACGGCAAGTTGCACGGGCGGTGGCGACACGATTCCCCCAACGGTTGCGGCGATTCTTGCTCAATCGCTCCGCCGGAGAGTGCGAGATCGAGTCTTAACGGACCGTTAATGGGGCTTCAGCCGGTCCGGGCCGCCATTGCCGCCGCGAAATCGTCGAACAGATAGGCGCTGTCATGGGGCCCGGGGCTCGCCTCGGGGTGATACTGCACCGAGAAGACAGGGCGACCCGACAGGCGGATGCCGCAATTTGATCCGTCGAATAGGGAGACGTGGGTCTCCTCGACGCCGGGGGGCAGGGTCTGGGCGTCGACAGTGAATCCGTGGTTCATCGACGTGATCTCGACCTTGCCGTCCGAGTGTCGTTTGACCGGGTGGTTGGCGCCGTGATGGCCGTGGTTCATCTTCACGGTCCGGGCGCCCAGGGCCATAGCCAGCATCTGGTGGCCCAGGCAGATGCCGAAGACCGGCAGGCCGCTTTGGACCATGTCCCGGATCACCGGCACCGCATAATCGCCCGTCGCCGCCGGATCGCCGGGGCCGTTCGACAGGAACAGGCCGTCGGGGTCGAGGGCCTTGATATCATCCGCCGTGGCCGTGGCCGGCAAGACGGTGACGTCGCATCCCACATGGGCCAGGGACCGCAGGATGTTGCGCTTGGCGCCGTAGTCGATGGCCACGACCTTGTAGGTGGAATCGGTCTGGCGGCCGTAGCCGTCGGGCCAGGCCCATTTGGTCTCGTCCCAGCGGTAGGATTGCGCCGTGGTGACGTCCTTGGCGAGGTCGACGCCTTCCAAACCTCGGAAGGCGCGCGCCTGGGCGACCAGCGCCTCAATATCGAATTGGCCGTCCGGATCGTGGGACAGGGCCACATGGGGCGCGCCCTGCTGGCGGATGGCGCGGGTCAGGCGCCGCGTGTCCACGCCGCCGATGCCGATGCGGCCGCGGGCAGCAAGCCAATCTTCCAGATCGCGGGTGGCGCGCCAGTTCGACGGCTCGGTCGGATCCCATTTGACGACCATTCCGGCGGCGACGGGGTCGGCGGTTTCGTCATCTTCGGGATTGATGCCCGTATTGCCGATATGGGGGAAGGTGAAGGTCACGATCTGGCCCGCATAGGACGGGTCGGTCATGATCTCCTGATAGCCGGTCATGGCGGTGTTGAAGCAGAGTTCCGCTGTCGCTGTCCCGGTGGCGCCGAAGCCACGGCCCATGAAGATCGTCCCATCGGCGAGGGCGAGGCAGGCGGTGGGATTGGCCATGGGGCGCGCGTCCTGGATGTGGGGCAAACTTCGCGGGGTGTAGGCAGGGTCCGATGTGACGTCAACCGGCCGGGGGGTTTGCGCTTTCCGGCGGAGTGCCTATATGGCCCCCTCGCGTCGGGCACCGGGCCGGATCGCGGGGATTTGCCACGAATGGGGACCGATATGGAATTGCGGGAGCGCCTGAATGCTGGGCTCAAAAGCGCCATGCGAGACAAGGATCAGAAGCGCGTGGGGACCTTGCGGCTGATCAATGCCGCGTTGAAGGACCAGGACATCGCGCTGCGCGCCGAGGGCAAGACCGTCGGCGATGCGGAGGCGATGGCGATCCTGGCCAAGATGGTAAAGCAGCGTCAGGAGAGCGCGCGCGCCTACGAGGAAGCCGGGCGGCTGGAATTGGCCGAGCAGGAATTGGCGGAGATCGCCATCGTGGAGGAATTCCTGCCCAAGAAGTTGTCGGACGAGCAGGTCGAGGCCGCCGTGGCCGCCGCGATTTCCGAGACCGGCGCCGGATCGGTGCGCGATATGGGGAAGGTCATGGGCGTGCTGAAGGGCAAGTATCCCGGCCAGATCGATTTCGGCCGGGTGGGGCCGATGGTGAAGGCTCGGCTGGCCTGAGCGCCCGTCATCGGGGCCGGCGGGGGCTTTGCCCCGCCGGCCGGAGGCTGACGCGTCTCACCTAATTTGAACCTGGCGCGAAATCTGGGGTAGCGATGTCAATGAGTGGTGGCAGGGGCGTTTCGTTTGGTTTGAGCCTAGTTGGGTGCTTTGGGGCTGATGCGCCTAGATCGCTTCGACATTACGTTGAGCCGTATGCGGTGTGCCGGAAGAAGTTCCAGCATTCTTCCGGTGTGAAGAGATAGCAGATTTGGCCGAGGGTGATTGTCCCGCGGTTTGGCGGGAGCTTCTGCTATGGTCTTCAGGCCTGGAAGGAGCGAGAGATGACGGAGCAACGGAAGCGGTGTGAGTTTCCCGAGGCATTCAAGCGCGAGGCGGTGGAGCGGGCGCGCACGAGCGGTCCGACGATCATCGCGGTGGAGCAGGAGCTGGACGTGCCCGAGACGGTGCTGCGGCGCTGGATCACGCGCTATGACGAGCCGGAGGCGGCACCTGCGCGGCGCCACGGCGGCCGCTAGGGGTCTGTCGCCTGCCGATCTTGCGGCCGAGAATGCGCGGCTGAAGCGCGCGTTGCAGCGTGCCCAGACGGAGCGCGACATCCTAAAAAGGGCCGCGGCCGCCATTGTCGCTCGGACCAATGGCGCAACAATGGCTTGCTCTTCGGCGGAGCCACCCGATGAAGTTCGGGTTCGTCGATGAGCACAAGGATGTCTGGCCAGTCTTGACGCTCTGCCGGGTGACGGGCGTGTCCATGAGCGGCTACTGCGCATGGCGATCCCGCCCCGAGAGCGAGAGGGACAAGGCTAATCGGTCCCTTCCCGAGGATATCCGCCGGATCCACACAGACAGCGGCGGCGCATACGGCGCGCCGCGCATACATGCGGTTCTTCGCAGCTTGGGCCGGGCCGTCGGCCTGAACCGCGTGGCCCGCCTGATGCGGCAAGCCGGGCCTGCGCAGGCTCGCGGCCCTGCCGCGACGGGTGCGCACGACCGACAGCCGGCATGGGTATCCCATCGCGCCGAACAGGCTCGGACGGGACGTCACGGCGGCGCGGCCCGACCAGGTCTGGCTCGGCGACCCAACTTAGTCCGCACCGGCGAAGGCTGGCTCTTTCTCGCCGCCGTCCTCGACCTGCACATCCGCGTTCGCCATGGGTCTCGAACCGATGGCGATCACATGGCGCTCCGTGGGCTGGTCCATGCGCGCGACGCTGCCCGCCGAGATCGCCGTCGAGACCCTCGAGATGGCGGTGAGGCGACAGCGACCGGCGCCGGGGCTCATCTGTCATACGGACCGCGGCATCCAGTCCGCGTGCGAGGATTACCGCCAAGCCCTGGAGAAGGCGAAGATCGCGCCCTCCATAAGGCGCAAGGGCGATTGCCTCGACAACGCGCCGATGGAGAGCTTCTGCGGATCGCTGAAGACCGGGCGCGTCGACCACCGCATCTCCGCAACGAGGGACGAGGCCCGCCACGACCTGTTCGCCTGGATCGAGGGCTGGTACAACACCCATCGCCTCCACCCGGCATTGGGATATCGTTCGCTCGCCGCCGTGAAACGCATGGCGGCTCAACCGCCTCAACCAAATAGGGGGGCGATCAACATCGCGCTGGCATACCCGTTACGGACGTTGTGGGACAGATCCGTCCGGGGAAAGGGGAACCCCGGCCATCAGCTGATTTATGCAACAGAGCCCCTCCCCCGGAGTACTTTCGGTAGGAAGAAATGGGACGCGCCAGGGTGAATCGCGCTTAACCTGAGGCGGTTGACCATGCCTCGAAGACGGCCCGGCCCCGACTGGGCGGCCCATCCGGCAGACCCTTCGAGATCATGGCCGGGGGGCGCCCGATCCCTTCAGAGCCCGCGCGCCGTCCCAGTCCGAGAGACCGGCAGGTGCCCGTGCCGGTCCGGCTGCCCCGGGGGGCGGGAGGATTTCCGCCGGATCCCCACCGACCTGATCGGTGATTGCGCCCGGGCGGGATGGGAGGCATCCTAATCGGCGGACTGAAGGGAAAGGCATCCGACATGGCCCTGCCTGCGAACAAGCAGATCACCTATTGGGGGCTGGCCGCCGCCGTCTTCCTGGTGCTTCTGTGGTATCTGGGACCCGTCCTGTTGCCGTTCATCGTGGGCGGCGCGATCGCCTATATCCTGGATCCCCTGGCTGACCGGCTGGAGGCGTTGGGCCTGCCGCGCGCGGCGGCGACGACGGTCATCACCCTGGTGGGCGTCTTGGCGCTGGTGGGCGCGGTGGCCTTCGTGATCCCGCTTCTGATCGAGCAGACCCAGCAATTGGTGAACCGGGCGCCGGACTATTTCTCGGCGCTGCGGGATTGGTTGACGGCGCGGTTCCCGGCTTTGGGGGCCGAGGGCGGAATCGTCCAGCGCAGCCTGGCCGATCTGGGCGAGATGGTACGCGAACGGGGCGGAGCGCTGGCCCAGCAGGTGGTCGCGGGGCTGTTCGGCGTGGTGAATGCGCTGGTCTTCGTGGTCGTGGTGCCGGTGGTGGCGTTCTACATGCTGCTGGACTGGGACAACATGATCGCCCGGATCGACGCGCTTCTGCCGAGGGAGCATGTGGGGACGATCCGGCGCCTCGCCTCCGAGATCGACCGCACGCTGGCCAGTTTCGTGCGCGGGCAGCTGACGGTCTGCCTGATCCTGGGGACGTTCTATTCGGTTGCCTTGATGGCGGTGGGGCTGCAATTCGGCCTGGTGGTGGGCGCCATCGCCGGTTTGATCACCTTCATCCCCTATGTGGGCGCGCTGGTCGGCGGGGCCTTGGCCATCGGCTTGGCGCTGTTCCAATTCTGGGGCGAATGGGCCTCGATCGGCTTGGTGGCCGCGATCTTCGTGGCCGGGCAATTCCTGGAGGGGAACGTGCTGACACCAAAGCTGGTCGGGTCGTCGGTGGGGCTGCACCCGGTCTGGTTGCTGTTCGCGCTGTCGGCCTTCGGGACGATCTACGGCTTCGTGGGCATGCTGGTGGCCGTGCCGGTGGCGGCGGCGTTGGGCGTGGTGACGCGGTTCGCGATCGCGGAGTATCGGGACAGCCTGCTCTATCGCGGTGGGGGAGAGAGCGACGACGCAGCCCCCCCGGCCGAGATGCCGCCCGCCGACGCCGCGGAATAGCCCATGGCGCAGATGGTGATCGACCTGCCCCGGCGGCACGCCCAAGGGCGCGAGGATTTCATGGTGTCGTCGTCCAACGCCACGGCCATGGCGCTTCTGGACCGGTGGCCCGATTGGCCGGACGGGCGGCTGGCCCTGGTCGGGCCGGAAGGGTCGGGCAAGTCGCATCTGGCGGCGATCTGGGCGGCGGAGATGGGGGCAAGGGTGCTGTCGGCCCAGGCGCTGCGATCGGAGGCGGCGGGCGGGTTGGCCGAAGCGCCGCTGGTGGTCGAAGACGCGGATCGGGGCGTCGATGAGGACGCGCTGTTCCATTTGATGAATGCCTGTATCGGGGCCGGGCAGGGGCTGCTATTGACCGGTCGCGCGACGCCGTCGGATTGGGATGTGACGCTGCCGGATCTGGCGTCGCGGTTGGCCGCCGTGACGCCGGCGGTGCTGGAGGACCCTGACGATGCGCTGCTGTCGGTGGTGCTTCTGAAGCTGTTCGCGGATTGCCAGTTGCGGGTGAAGCCCGCGCTGATCGGTTGGCTGCTGCCCCGGATGGAACGGAGCCATGCGGCAGCTATCGAAATTGTTGATCGCTTGGATCGCGAGTCTTTGAGATTAGGTGTTCCTGTCGGACAAGCGCTTGCGCGCAAGCTATTCGAAGAAGGAGAAAGCCAAACTTGATATCCCTCGGTTCAGTATCCGTCAGGTTGTTCCACTGACCTGAGCGAGTTTTTTGATCCGCATGTTACGGTATTTCCAGAGTTTATTCGTTTCGTTGATCTTTTCCGACAACAGTTTGGGCGATGGCGGATCTTCTCCGAGTGCCTGTAGGGAGGAGGACAAGTTCTGTTGCAAGATATTCCTGAAGTGGTTCATCCGCAGTATCGCACCGAATCGAATTTTGTCTGGCGCGAATGTTCCGTCCGCGAGACGATCCAATGCGAGTCTCACGCCTTCCGCGACGGCGATAGCGGAGGGCTGGCATATCAAACTGTTGCTTTCATTGTAGAACTCATCTCGTCCACCGACCGATTCTGTGCTGATCACAGGCAATCCACACAACAGATATTCTAGGGACGCGTAGCAGGCACCTTCTTCGGAAGAGAGCATCAGTCCAGTTTTCGCTTGACTCAACGCGTCAGGGACCTCTGCTCCTTTCATATTTCGAAATATTTTCGAGGGTCCGTACGAATTGAGGTCTATATCAACGACTTTCCAGTCGTAGGCGATATAGGCTTTGTTTTTAATTCCCACCGTCAGTTCATGGCGTTTGAAGGCATTTGGTCTGGCGTTATAAATCGTATCGTAGATCTTCTGCTGCCGAGAGGGCCGAAAACTGTTCTCATTTATAAAGGCCGAGTTATTGAACAAGACACAGCACGCTTCTGGTAAAACTGAGCGCGCACAGCGATATTCGTCATGTGAATTCAATAGAAACCGAATTCTGTCTTTGCCCGACTCTCCGATGATGTCGAATGTTTTTCGAAGCTGGCCCGCAACATGCTTTAGGCTTTTTTCAGACGCGAACCACGAGAATGTGAAGTAAACAATTGAATGGGAAAGAATTCCCTCCTGCGCCAGTTCAGGAAGAATGTCTACGCCGTCATGGAAAAACATAACGCTGACGCCGCTTGAACGATGAAAAATTTTAAGCTTCGGATAGGCTGCAATATTATGGTCTGGTCGATGCATACTCACTAAAATCTCCGGCGTTCGAGTATCTACGAGGTTGATGGTCACAGCCTACTAGATCACTTGCTTACCAGATAACAGCGTATAAATACGGTGCAAGGCAGCAGGCGATCGGGTCTACACCTTGGCTGGCGTTAGGCTTCCGGCGCTTTTATGACGTTTTGCAATGTCAAATGCCGAGACTCGAAGTCAATTTTGGAAAGGTCTACCAGCGTGTCACGTAACGGAATATCCAGCGCGAATTTCTTGGAAGCCAACTATCCCAAGCCAGCCGCGCTAGATGACGACCGCCGCACCGGCCCGCGCCGGTTCTTCAATCGCGAGATCAGCTGGCTGGCCTTCAACTGGCGCGTGCTGGAGGAGGCGGGCAATCCGAGGGTGCCGTTGTTGGAGCGGTTGCGGTTCCTGTCCATTTCGGCGGCGAATTTGGACGAGTTCACCACCGTCCGCGTTGCCGGCCTGCGGGAGCTGGTGCGCGAAGGGAACGCCACGCCCGCCGCTGACGGCCGCAGCCCGGCCGAGCAATTGGTGATGATCGACGCCGATGCCGGGCGGCTGCTGCGGGCCCAGCAGGAGCGGTGGAAGACCCTGCGCGAGGAGATGGAAGGCGCCGGGATCAGCCTGATGTCGCCCGACGCGCTGAAGGTGGCTGAGAAGCGCATGTTGGCGGATCGGTTCCTGCGCGAGGTGTTTCCGGTGCTGTCGCCCCTGGCCATCGACCCGGCCCATCCGTTTCCGTTCATCCCCAACGAGGGCATGGCCCTGGCTGTGGAATTGGAGCGCAAGACCGACGGGCGGACCTTGCGCGCGCTGCTGCCGATCCCGGCGCAGATCGACCGCTTCCTGCGGCTGGAGGACGAGGGCGACCGGATCCGGTTCTTGCCGATGGAATCCATGCTGCTGATGCAGATCGACACGATGTTCCCCGGCTATGCCCTGAAGGGCCATTGTTCCTTCCGCGTGCTGCGCGACAGCGATCTGGAGGTCGAGGAGGAGGCCGAGGACCTGGTACGAGAATTCGAGACCGCCCTGAAGCGCAGGCGCCGGGGCGAGATCGTGCGGATGACGATCACCAAGGGTGCGCCGGAGGGTTTGAAGAGCGAGATCGTCGAGGAGATCGGCGTCGGTGCCCACGAGGCGATCGAGGTGGATGGGTTGATCGGCCTGGCCGCTTTGAAGGAGCTGGTGGTGGACGACCGGAAGGACCTGCTCTGGCCCGGGTTCATGCCCCGCGTGCCCGAGCGGGTGCAGGACCATGAC
>JBCCCB010000025.1:0-22998 GCA_039033775.1 Pseudomonadota bacterium
AGGATCGGGATCGTGTTCCGACGCTCGACAACCGCCTGCGCCTGGGAGACCGCCTCCAGAAGGGCGGCCCGCTCGATGGAAAACTTCATCTCTACTTCCTCGCCTGTCGGGACGGGCAGAATAGCGACGCCTGGGCGCCGCGCAATGTGGATCTTGCGATTTCGGGGGGCGTTGTTGCCAGAGAACGGCGTCGAGCATCCGTCGCTCGCGATGGTCTTCGCCAAGACCATGCGCGGACCCGGCTCGGGGCCCGCCATGTCAAGGCTTCGCGGCGTTGTCGGCCCGACGGCCGACTGGGCGCCTATCCTTCCAGCTTTTTCTGCAGAAGCTGGGCGTCCTCTGCGATCTGCGGTTCCGCCGCGATCAATTCTTCGATCCGGCGTACCGCATAAAGCACCGTGGTGTGATCCTTGCCGCCGAACTTGCGCCCGATCTCGGGATAGCTGCGCGGCGTCAGCTTCTTGGCCAGATACATCGCCATCTGGCGCGGCCGCGCTACGGAGCGGGAGCGGCGGGCCGAAGTCATGTCGGACATGCGCAGGTTATAATGCTCGCAGGTCTTCTTCATGATGTCGTCGATGGTCAGGCGCTTCTCGGTCACGCGCAGCAGGTCGGCCAGGACGTCCTGGGCTTGCTCCAAGGACACTTCCTGCCCGATCAGGTCGGCATAGGCCGCCAGGCGGTGGACGGCCCCTTCCAGGACCCGGATCGACGTGGTGATGCGCCCCGCCAGATATTCCATGACACCGTCGGCGATGGTGAAACCGGGCTGCTGCCCTTGCAGCACGTCGTAGCGGTGCAGAAGCACGCCCAGACGCAACTCGTAATCGGCCGGGTGCAGATCGACGACCAGACCCGATTGCAGGCGGGTGGTGATGCGTTCCTCCAGATCGCTGATTTCGGCGGGCGAGCGGTCGGCCGAGATGACGACCTGCTTGCCCTGGTCCACCAGCGCGTTGAACGTATGGAAGAATTCCTCCTGCGTGCTGTCTTTGCCGGCGATGAACTGGACATCGTCCACCAGAAGAACGTCGACGCTGCGGAACAATTGCTTGAAATCCATCGTGGACTTTTCGCGCAAGGATTGCACGAAGCGGTACATGAATTGTTCGACCGACAGATACATGACGCGCTTGTTGCCGCCGGCCTGCAACTCCCAAGCGATGGCCTGCATCAGGTGGGTTTTGCCCAAGCCCACGCGGCCATGTAGGAAGAGGGGGTTGAAGCTGACCGACCCGCCCTTGGCCACCCGACGGGCGGCGGCATGGGCCAACTCGTTCGACTTGCCGACCACGAAGCTCTCGAAGGTGAAGCGCGGGTCCAGCGTGCTTTCCACGCGGGCCGGACGCGGCGCGGCTTCGTCAGGCGTGATGCGCGACGGCGCGGGGCGTGCCGCGCCCGAGGCGGTGCAGGTCACGCGGGTGGCTTCGATGCCCGCCTTGTCGGCATGGCGCAGGATGATGTCCTGGAAGTTCTGGACGACCCACGTGCCGATGAATTCGGTGGGCGACGACAAGGCGATGGTCCGGGATTCGTAGTCCCGGAACGTCAGCGGCGCGATCCAAGTCTTGTAGTTGTGTTCCCCGATGTCCTTCCGAATCTCGCCCTGCAACTGCGCCCAGGTGTCGTTTGTCATTATTGGCCCTTATCCTCTTTTTATTGGTTCAGGACTGTCTCCATGCCAGTCCTCGGGCCTTCCAACCATTGAGGCCCCCCCGTTTCCCTTCCGCGTCCAGATCGCCTTCGAACCCTTCGGCCACGTTGATGCATTCGACCGGGTGCCCCTTGGCAGAGAGGCTCGCGGCGACGGCTTCTGCCGCCTGCATCGACCGTGCGCCCGAGCGGCAGATGAACAGGAACCGGGAAGGCAATTCTCCCACTTCCGCCATCAGCGCCCCGACAAACGCCGGATTCGGGGTCATGTCGGGCCAGGACTTCCATTCAACATGAACGGTGTCCCGGTCGAGTTCCGACAAATCGGGCCCGCCCACGAATGACCATTCGGGCCGGGTCCGCACATCGACAAGGACGGAAGCGGTGTCGCCCGACAATATTCGCCAGGCTTCCTGAGGCCCCACCTCAGAAATCATCGGCGCCGCAACCGTGCCCATATCGTGTCCCCATCAGTGCGATCTGACTCGCTGGAGGGAGGGATATCGGCAGGCATGCGGGGGCATCAATGACTCTTCATACTTGACTCGACCACAGGTTGAAAAGAATCTGTCACATTTCTGCTAGTTTATTGCTTTTAGAACGAAAAAAGTCCGCCGTGAGGCGGACTTCAAGAATCTGTTGACTGTGTTTTCTGTCACAAATCGTGTGGGCCGTTAGCTGCCGATTGCCTTCACGCGCGAGGCCAGCCGGGACATCTTCCGGGCCGCCGTGTTCTTGTGGAAAACGCCCTTCGTGACACCGCGCATCAGCTCGGGCTGGGCCTCCTTAAGCGCCGCAGTTGCAGCCGTTTGGTCGCCGGATGCGATCGCCTCTTCGACTTTCCGAAGCTGTGTACGAATGCGGGATCTGCGGGCCTTGTTGACGGCGAATCGGCGCTCGTTCTGGCGGGCGCGCTTCTTGGCCTGAGGTGAGTTTGCCATTTTGATAGAGTCCTGGTCTTGGATCGGATTACGCAACGTTACGCGAGAGGTCCGACCCCGATGCGACGGCCTTTGCCACCGCGGATCCATCCGGCCAGAGCGGGCCTCACACGCATGATGCGCGCCACCTACAGACCGGCAGGCCAGACGTCAAGCGAACGGCCCGCCGCGCCGGCTGCCGGTGCAAGACCGACCGGATCCCTACCGGTCGCGGAACTGGGGTTCGCGCTTCTCCACGAAGGCGGTCATGCCCTCGGTCTGATCCTCGGTCGCGAACAGTGACTGGAACAGCCGCTTCTCATAGAGCAGGCCCTCCGATAGGCTCAGCTCCTCGCTGCGATTCACGGCGTCCTTCACGGCGGTGACGCTGATCATGGATTTCTCCGCGATCTTGCCCGCCGCCGACAGCGCCTCGTCCACCAGTTTCTTGGCCGGCACCACCCGGCTGACCAGCCCGGACCGCTCGGCCTCCTCGGCATCCATGAAGCGGCCGGTCAGGTGCATGTCCATGGACTTGGCCTTGCCCACGGCGCGGGTCAGGCGCTGCGTGCCACCCAATCCCGCGATCACCCCCAGGTTGATCTCGGGCTGGCCGAACTTGGCCGTATCCGCGGCGATGATGAAGTCGCACATCATCGCCAATTCGCAGCCGCCACCCAACGCATAGCCCGCCACGGCGGCGATGATCGGCTTGCGGATCGACAGCAGCACCCCGACCTCCGGCCCGAACAGGTCGCCCATGAACACGTCCACGAAACTCTTCTCGGACATCTCTCGAATATCAGCGCCCGCGGCGAAGGCCTTGTCGGATCCGGTCAGCACGATGCACCGCACTTTTTCGTTGGCTTGCGCCGCCTTCAGCGCCTTGGCCAGCTCGGCCAGCAATTTCGAGTTCAGCGCGTTCAGCGCCTCGGGTCGGTCCAGTCGAATGAGAGCGACGTGGTCGTTCACGTCGACATTCAGCGTCTCGTAGCCCATCTCGCGCTCCGGCTGTTGCTCAAGGTGTCCATGCCTGCCGCAGGGGCGCGGGTCTTTCAAGTCATCTCTGGCAGGTGACGCAATGGAAGCTGGATCGCCCCGATTGGACCGTGCGGCGGATCGTGCCGGGGCAATCCGGCGTGGGGCAGGGCGCGCCTTCGCGGTCGTAGACCCGGAAGCCGTGCTGGAAATACCCAAGCGTGCCGTCGGCTTGCCGGTGGTCCCGCAAGCTGCTGCCCCCCGCGGCGATGGCCTCGCCCAGAACGTCCCGGATGATCGGCACCAGCGCCGCCACCCGGCCCGCCGAAATCCGGCGGGCCTTGCGCAGGGGCGAAATGCCGGCCCGATGCAGCGCCTCGCAGACATAGATATTGCCCAACCCCGCCACCACGCGCTGGTCCAGCAGCGCGGCCTTGACCGGCGTGTTCTTGGTGGCGAAGGCGGCGATCAGATGGGTCTCGTTGAACGCGTTGCCCAGCGGCTCCGGCCCCAGCTTGGCGATCAGCCAATGATCCCCCAGCCGATCCGTCGGCGCCAGATCCAT
The DNA here is from genome assembly GCA_039033775.1 of Pseudomonadota bacterium. GTDB lineage: Bacteria > Pseudomonadota > Alphaproteobacteria > Rhodobacterales > Rhodobacteraceae > Jannaschia. The sequence continues at coordinate 4,117 of JBCCCB010000025.1, forward strand.
AGCCCCGAACCGGCGCGCATCGTTGAAGGTCACCCGGTGCCGGTCGGTCTGGAACACCACATGGTCATGTTGCGGCAGCCAGCCCGCGTCGCGTTGGAACGTGCCCAATTGCAGATCGTCCACCACCATGCGGCCGGACATGCCCAGATGCACGATCAGCGTCTCGCCCGTATCCAGATGCAGCAACAGGTATTTCGACCGCCGCCCCAGGCCCGTGATCGTCGCCCCCGCCAGCCGCTCGGCCATGCGCTCGGGGAATGGCCAGCGCAAATCGGGCCGGTTCACCTCGACCTGGATCAGCCGCGCCCCCTCCAAGGCGGGGGCCAGGCCGCGACGGACCGTCTCGACTTCGGGGAGTTCGGGCATGGGGGCCTTTCGGTCGGGGCGACGCGCCCTATAAGTCAGCCGGACAGATGAAGGGGCGCAAGCCATGACGCAAGACGGCGGCAAGACCACGCATTTCGGCTACCAGGACATCCCGGAGGACGAAAAGGCCGAGCGGGTGCACGGTGTTTTCTCGTCCGTGGCGTCGAAGTACGACGTCATGAACGACGTGATGTCGGCGGGCATCCACCGCCTCTGGAAAGATGCCATGATGGATTGGCTGGCGCCCCGGCCTGGCCAGCGCCTTCTGGACGTGGCCGGCGGCACGGGCGACATCGCCTTCCGCTTCCTGGACCGCGCGCCCGAGGCGACGGCCGTCGTTCTCGACATGACCGAAGACATGCTGATCGCGGGCCGCAAGCGCGCCGAGGCGGAGGCCAAGGCCGACGCGCTCGACTGGATCGTGGGCGACGCCATGGCCCTGCCGTTCGAGGATGCGAGCTTCGACACCTACACGATCAGCTTCGGCATAAGGAACTTCACCCGCATCCCCGACGCCCTGTCCGAGGCCTATCGCGTCCTGCGCCCCGGCGGCCGCCTGATGGTGCTGGAATTCAGCCAATTGCCCAACCCGTTGATGCAGAAGGCCTACGACCTCTATTCCTTCAATGTCATCCCGCGCCTGGGCCAGGCCATCGCGGGCGACCGGGACAGCTATCAGTACCTGGTCGAAAGCATTCGCCAATTCCCCGACCAGGACCGCTTCGCCGCCATGATCGCGGGCGCGGGCTTCGGCAACGTCAAGTATCGCAACCTGTCCTTCGGCATCGCGGCGCTGCATTCCGGCTGGAAGCTCTAGGTGCGCGGACCCCATAACATCTGGCGGCTGATCCGGACCGCCGGCACGTTCGAACGCACGGGCGCCATGGACTTCGTGCTCGACCAGATGGCGGCGCCCAAGCCCCTGCGCATCGCCGCGCGCGTGCTGGGCTGGCCGTTCCGCTGGGTCGGATTGAAGGGCGATCCCAGCCTGCCGCCGGTGATCCGGGCGATCACGGCGCTGGGCCCCAGCTACATCAAATTCGGCCAGATCCTGTCCACCCGCCCCGATTTCGTCGGCGGGGATCTGGCGCGCCAACTCCGGGTGCTTCAGGACAAGCTGCCGCCTTTTCCCACCGCGCAGGCGAAAGCCATGGTCGAACGCGATCTGGGCGTATCCGTCGATAGCGTCTTCAGCGAATTCTCCGAGCCCGTCGCCGCCGCCTCCATCGCCCAGGTCCATAAGGCCCGCCTCGTGTCGGACGGGCGCAAGGTCGCGGTGAAGGTCCTGCGGCCTGGCATCGAACGGGCCTTCCGGCGCGACATCGACGCCTTCTATCTGGGCGCCCAGATGGTCGAATTGCTGGCTCCCGGCGCGCGACGCCTGCGCCCCATGGATGTGGTCGCCCATTTCGACGCCACCGTGCAGCAGGAGCTGGACATGCGCACCGAATGCGCCGCCGCCAGCGAATTCGCCGCCAACACGGCGCGCGACGAAGGCTTCGCCGTGCCCCAGGTGGAATGGGACCTGTCCGGCCGGGCCGTCATGACGCTCGATTGGGCCGAGGGGATCCAGATGGCCGATATCGACGCGCTGGACGCCGCCGGCCACGACCGGGCCGAGCTGTCCGAGCGGGTTATCGCCGTCTTCCTGCGCCACGCCCTGCGCGACGGCTATTTCCATGCCGATATGCACCAAGGAAACCTGAAGGTCGCCCCGGGAGGCGAGATCGTGGCCCTGGATTTCGGCATCATGGGGCGGCTCGACGGATACACCCGCCGCGTCTATGCCGAGATCCTGATGGGCTTCATCCGCCGCGATTACCACCGCGTGGCCGAGGTCCATTTCGAGGCGGGCTATGTCCCCGCCGACCAAGACGTGGATCTCTTCGCCCAGGCGCTGCGGTCGGTGGGCGAGCCGATCTTCGGGATGGACGCCTCGCGCATCTCGATGGGGCGCCTCCTGGCCTATCTCTTCGAGGTGACCGAACGGTTCGGGATGGAAACCCGGACCGAGTTGATCCTGCTGCAACGGACCATGGTCGTGGTCGAAGGGGTGGCGCGGACCCTCAATCCGCATATGAACCTGTGGACGGCAGGACGCCCCGAGATCGAACGCTACATCCGCGAAAGCCTCGGCCCCCGCGCGGTGATCCGCGACCTCGGCCGGACGGCGCAGGTCTTGGTCCGCTTCGGGCCGCAATTGCCCGCTGCGCTTGACGATGCCCTGCGGGGCCGCACGCGCGGCGCTGGTCCCGAGCTGTCGGCGTCGGGACGGCGCGGGGCGGCCATGGGCTGGTTCGCGCTGGGCGCCGGAACGGCAATGGCGGCGATGGCGCTGGGTCTCTGGCTGGGGTGACGGCCCGAGGGCGGGACCCGTGGTCAGGCGGCGGATCTCAGTCGGATGATTCCAGACGATCCGCCCCGTCTTCGCGGCGGCACGCCTTAGCGGCGCCGGCCACGCCATTCGACGTCCACCCGACGGCGCCGACCGTCCACGCCCTCAAGCGGGTCGTGTTGAACCCGACTCACATCGTCACCGGACAGGCTGAGGCAGCGTTTGCCACGCCCGGCGCGGTCAGCCTGTCCGCCGAAGTCGATTCCATTGCGACACGCTTTGGAAGACCAGGATATCGACCCGGATCGCGGTTCCGACGCTTTCACCGTCCTTCAGCGGACCGCCAGCCGCACGTCCGAACCCAGCGGCAACGGGCCATGTCGGCGCCAGCAACCGCCCCGTTGATCCGCAGGCTCGTCCCCGCCCGGAGCGCCCCAGCCGTTCGCATCGCACCGGGGACGTCTCTAATCCTCCAAGCCTTCTGATCCGGTCCCAAGACCGCCTTCCATGCCCACTCGATCGCGCAACAGATCCTTGGCACCCCCCCCCCCCGCTCCCGCTCCGGGTCCGCAGGTCACCGTGGCGCCCGGACTGCCTCCAATTGGTCGGTCGGCAAGCGCGTTCCGTCCGTCAGGATCAGTTCAGGACCCGCCTCCGTCAGCGCCACTTCCCCGACGGTCCCGTAATGGCTGACCGGCACGGGCGTCAGCGGCTGATCCCCGGCCTGCGCTTCCACCTGCAATGTATATTGCCCGGCGGGCAAGGGACCGGCCGGGCCGGGCCAGGCCAGCGTTCTGGCATCCGGGCTCACCGCCTGCCGCCGAACCTCCCGGCCCAGCGCGTCGGTCACCACCAGATCGGCCCTGTCGGCCACCGCCGGAATGGTCACGTACAGGTCCTGGGCCGCCGCGTCGCCCGCAATCGACCCGCTATGCCGCACGTCCATGCCGATCCATTCGGCGGCCGAAGATACGTCCTGCTGGTCCAGTCGCGCGGCCATGCCTTCGAGCAATTCGTTCGTGCGCACGCTCTGCTCGACATTGGAAAAGGTTGCCAACTGCGCCACGAATTCCGTGCTGTCCGACGGCTCCAACGGGTCCTGATTGCGGATCTGGGCCGTCAGAAGGGTCAGGAACGTATCGAAGTCGGAACTGAGCCCATTGCTGCTGGCCGTCGTTGCGGCCGGGGGTGTCGGGGTCGGCACGGCGGTCGTGGCGTCGGTGATCGTGGTCATGTCGTCTCCTAAAGGCGCAGGTCGAGCCGGCCGGTCCCGGTCGCGGACCGGGCTTGGCCATCCCGAATGTCGGGGGCGGGCGGATCCCCATCGGCGGATCTGCCATTTCTGTCCGCTTGCGACGTCTGCGCAGCGGCGCGATCGCCTCTGGCGCCGCCGTCGCTCGAACCGAACTGGTCCGCTCCGCTCTCCGCGACCTGACCTCGGGACCCCGACGACAATTCGACCCGGTCGACGGGCACGCCATCGGCGACCAGATTGCGGTGCAGAACTTCAAGCTGGCGGCGGACCAATTCGACCGTTTCGGGCCGATCCGTCTGCACGGCAAGGTGCAACCCCCGGTCACCGGTTTCGAGCGTCACCCGGATCCGGCCGAGCGTGGCGGGGGCCAGCTCGATTTCGGTCCGATGGGGCGCCGTCGAGGTGCCGTCGCGGGTGCGGATCTGGATGTCCTCCACCAATGCGCCCAAGCGGCTGGGCAGGTCGGCCGGGGCCACGGGTGGGGCGCCCGGTGCCGGGCCCGCGGCCGGGGGCATGGCCGACACCGCTCCGGTGGGGGCTGGATCGGGCAGGACGGTCGCGGGGGATGGGCCCGGGCTGACATCGAAGGCCGCCGATCGCGCGACGCTCTCGGGATGCCGGGCGATATCGGCCGATCCCGCCGGGACCGGGCCTTTGTCGCTGACCGGCATTTCGTCCGTCGGACCCCATGGGCCTTTGCCCGCAGATGACGACCCTACCGGCAATGGGGCCGGCGATCCGGGCGTCGGCTGGTCGGTTGGCAAAAGGGGACTTTGAGCGGGAGATGTCGCCGTGACGGTCGGACCGTTCAGGCCTGCATCGCGATCCGCGGATGCCGGTTCGCGGATTGGCCCGGTATGAAAGTCGGTCGTCGCCGCCGAGGAGACGGCCGGGACGGGGGCCGGGGCTTCGGTCATGGCGCGCGGCAGAGCGGAGGCGCCGCCCGAAGATCCGGAAGACGAGCCAAACCCCGTGCCAGAGCCGGATGAAACCAGCCCGACCGGGGCGGTCGACGCCGCCGGGGCGCCGGATGGCGCCCGACCACCCGATGGGCCAAGCCCATCCTGTCCGTCGGCGGAGAGCCAGGTATGGGTCTTGTCCGCCGGGATCGGACGGTCGGCCCCCGCGCCGGGCCATCCGGCACCAATGACGGAACGTGAAACCGGCGCATCGGCAAAGGCCGCCGAGGGGCCGCCAAGACCCGGCGCGATGGGATCGGTCGAGCTAGACGGAGCGGGCGACCGGCCGCCGGATTGGTCCGGCGGCGGCGCCAGGGCGATTGGCCGGGTTCCGGTCCGATCCGCCAAGGCCGATGGGATGCCGTTTGTTGACGCCGGGGCCCGCAACGGCGTGTCGGCGACCGGTTGCGCGACCGCTTGGGGCTGGGAATGACCCAGCGCGACGGGGCGCAACCCAGTGCCATCCGCCAAGGACGCAGGCAAAGCACCAGCGACCGGCGGCGCCGAGAATCCGCCATCCGCTGCGGGCGATGCCGCCACCATATCTTGGCGGACAAGAAGATCGCGCCCCGATTCGGCAGGTCGTGGGTCGTGCAGCCCTGCCGAACCGCTGCCGCCGGCAGATGCACTGGATTGCGGTTGAATGATCGCGTCTGCCGCCGACACGGGCCTGGACCCGTTGCGTGGCGCGCCATCTTCGACAAGGTGCGGCCCGTCCGTCCGGCCAGGCCCAGCCATTTCCGCGCCAGCCAAAGCTCCGTCTGGCCGCGCGGCGGCAGGCATGCCGGCCAGGTCTCCGGGCAGCCCCAACGGTAACGCGGATGCGTTATCTGGCGCGTTCCGACCAGCCGGCGATGGCGAGTTTGGCCAGCCATCCGTCCCGGCGCCACCGGACGCGGGACCGGGCGAGCCCTCTTGAATGTCGGGCGCAGACCGAGGCATCGCCGACGGCGGCACGGTCAGGCGGGTCCCGGCATCCGGGGCGCCCCCGGCCAGATCGGCCGATGGGCGGTTAGTCTTGGATCCGCCGACCTCGTCGGGTTGGCCCGGGTCGCGTGTTGTCGAGAACGCGAGGCCATCCGGCGCGGCACCCGACGGATCCTCGGTGGACGATATGTCGGCTTCCGTATCCCTGTCGGGATCGGTGACGACCCGACCATCCGATACCGACCTGTCCTTCGCCGACTGGGACATATTCTCCGTCCCGTCGAAGATCGACTGGAAAGCCGAAGCATCTCGCCGGCGGCCGGTTGCGTCCTGTGCGGTCCCCCTCGCCGGGTCAAAGGATGTTGCGGGCATCTGGGCAGGCGCGGTTTGAAGCGGCAGCATCGGAATCCTCGGATCGGTCGGACTGCGCGATCTCCTAGCGGTTCGGTGTTACCAATTCCTTTACTCCAAGGGATCTAGACCCAGGGCCAACCGAAGGAGACCCGCCATGATCCCCGACCCGACCGCCATATCCGGCGCCAAGCTCCCCGCCCAGCCCGATCCGCTTCGGGAAAAGGCCGTTCAGCTAGAGGCGTTTTTGTTCGAAGAACTGCTGCGCGTCTCGGGCGTCGCATCGCCGTCCCCCTCGGGCGGGGGCGATTCCCAGTTCGAGAGTTTTCTGCGCCGCGCCCATGCCGAGGCGGTCGCGGGATCGGGGCAGACCGGGCTCACCGATGCGATCTACCGGTCGCTTGCCCGATCCGCTCACGGCCAAGGCCTCTGACAGGAAAACCCCTTCGCGCCAGGCGTCGCGCGCTCCGCCGCCTGCCGGTCTTCGCCTGCCAGATGGCGCCGGGATCGCCGCCGAAATCTTACCGACAGCGGGTCAGCTGCTGTTGATACATGGCGGCGCGGGCATCGACCTCGCCGGCGATGCGGATCAGCCACGGCTTGGCGCGATAGCTGCCCCGCGCATAGCCGGCCCGGCCGTCATGATAGGCGAGGTATTGGTTGCGCGCATCCGCCATGGAGATGCCCAGCGCCCGCTGCGTGTCGGCCATGTACCAGCCCATGAAATCGGTCGCGTCGCGGATATCGTCCCGGCGCGCGCGCCGCTTGCCCTGCTTCTCGACATATTCGTCCCAGGTGCCGTCCAGCGCCTGTGAATAGCCGAAGGCACTGCTCTGCCGGCCGATGGGGACCACACCCAAGGCGAAGCGCAGCGGCGTCCTCGCATCGGCGATGAACTTCGATTCCTGGTAGATCGTCGCCATCTGAACATGGATCGGCACACCCCATTTCCGTTCCGTCGCCCGGAATGCCCGCAGGTAGCCGGGCCGCTGGCTGAGGATGCTGCACGCATTGTCCAGATTGCTGGGCGCCCTGCCGCGGATTTGCCCGTCGCCATACCCACCGCCGCAAGCCGCCAGCAGCAGCAAGCAGCCGATCTTGAGAAGTCGTTTCATTCTGTCACTGCCCGGTTTTGTTTTTTTACCGATTTGCCACGCAGAATAGCCCAGAGGGCGGGCTCTGCCAATCACATCAGACGAATGCGGCCAAAAGAAGGGGCAGGGCCAGCACCGACATGACGGTCGAGACGACCACCAAGCCCGCGACGGGTTGCGCCTCGGCCCCGTACTTCTCGGCCAGCAGGTAGGACGTCACCGCCACCGGCGTCGCCATCTGCACCACGAGGACCGCCAGCGCCACGCGGTCCAACCCGAAGGCCAGCCCCACCGCCAGGGCCAGCGCCGCGCAGACCACCACCCTTGCCGCCGACAGCCCCGCCGCGCCCCACAACCCCGCGGGCCGCAACCGCGCCACGGCGACGCCCAGGGTGACCAGCATCAGCGGGATGCCCATCTGGCCCACCAGGTCGACCGTGTTGAAGATCACGTCCGGCACGGCCCAGCCCTGCCACAGCACCAAGGCGCCCAGCAGCGTGGCGCCCACCATGGGCTCCTTCAGGGCCCGCAGCGGGTTGCCCCCGCCCGACACGATCCAGATGCCGAGGGTGAAGGACAGCACCGCCGTCACCGAAAACACCACCACCGCATAGCCCAGCCCCACATCGCCGAACGCGAACAGCGCCAGCGGCAGGCCCAGATTGCCCGTGTTCCCGAAGCTCAGCGGTGCCCAGAATGTCCGCTGGTCCAGACCCATGGCCCGGCACAGCCCCCACATCGCCGCCAGCACCGCCCCATAGGCGGCCAGCGCGGCCAGCAGAAGCCGCCCCGCCAGGCTGGGATCCAGGCCCGACCGGGCCAATGCCACGAAGATCAGGCAGGGCACGGCCAGCGTCATCGCCAGACGCGTCACGAAGGCGGTGTCGTAATCGTAGCCCAGCCGGACCCAGGCGAATCCGATGGCGGCCAGGGCAAAAACCGGGGCCACGATCTGCAAGACTGTCAGTGTGAGAGTCACAATGTGTTTCCGCCGAATCACCCCCAGCCCGATTTACAAGGCCGGAGCCGCCGGTCTAGGAACGGAGGTGGGAAAGGGCAATGTCATGCTTCACAATCATGCCAAGTATGGGCTGGGCGAAGTCGTCCGTCACAAGACGCATCCATTCCGTGGCGTCATCTTCGACGTGGATCCGGAATTCTCCAATTCCGAGGAATGGTACGAGGCCATCCCGGCCGAGGCGCGGCCGCGCAAGGACCAGCCATTCTACCACCTGCTCGCCGAGAACGAGGAAAGCTACTACGTGGCTTATGTCTCCGAGCAGAACTTGGTCCGCGACCGCTCGGGCGAGCCGGTGACCCATCCCGATCTGGGCGATCTGTTCGGGTCGTTCGACGGTCGGCAATATCCGCTCCATCTCGATCTGAACTGATCGACGCGCCTTCTGCTTAAGGCGATCTTCACCTTTCCGCGTCATGTCCATGTCACCGCCCGACCCCCGGGCCGGAGACGACGAGGCTTATGGACGGCGGCGCGGCGGATACCCGATTCATCCAGGAACGGCGGCGGCGTCTTGCGGCGGAACGCACGCTGGAACGGACTCGTGGCGAACTGAGCCGCGCCCATGCCGCGCTGGTCGCCAATGCCGACCGGCTGTCCCGGCGCTACCTATCCCAGCGCGAAACCAACCTGAAGCTGACCGAACGCCAAGCCCAGGTGCTGGAACAGCGTAAGGAGGCCGCCGACCGCGCCGACCGCGCGCGTCGCCGTCTCTGGCACGCGTTGGAAGCCATGCGCGACGGCTTCGCGCTCTTCGACGACCAGGGCCGCCTGGTGGCGGCCAACACGGTCTATCTGCAATTGTTCGAGGCGGATGCGACCATCGGACCGGGCTCGGACGCGGCCGAGATGTTCGTGCTCGCCGCCGAGGAAGGCGCCTTCGACATCGGCGAGATGGAGCCCGAGGAATGGGCCGAAGCCCATACCGCCCGCTGGAACGCCGACCCGATCGAGCCGCTGCAACTGCACCATTACGACGGCCGCGTCATCCGCATCCAGGACCGCCGCGCGCCCGACGGCGACGTGGTGTCGCTGGCGGTCGACGTGACCGCCGAAGCCGCCCATGCCGAGGCCCTGTCCGAGGCGCGGGACGAGGCCCAGGCCATGGCCCAGGCCAAGGCCGGTTTCCTCGCCCGGATGAGCCATGAAATCCGGACCCCCATGAATGGTGTGATCGGCTTGGCCGACCTGCTGATCGACGGCGCCCGGGACGACGAGACCGGCCTCTATGCCCGGACCATCCGCGACAGCGCCGAATCGCTTCTGGCGATCGTCAACGACACGCTGGACGTCTCCAAGATCGAGGCGGACAAGGTCGATCTGCGCGAGGCGGTCTTCGATCTGGAAGCCATGCTGGCCGATTGCCTGCGCCTGGTCGGCCAAACCGCCAAGCCGGGGGTCGAGACTGGGCTGTCCTATCCGCTGGACGCGCCGACCAGCGTCATCGGCGATTCCGGGCGCATCCGTCAGATCGTCACCAACCTTCTGGGCAACGCCCTCCGGTTCACCACCGCGGGCCATGTCATCGTCCGCGTCGCCGCCAGGCCCCAGGGCGAGGGCACCGCGTTCGTCATCGGGGTCGAGGATACGGGCCCGGGTATCCCCGAGGCCGAGCAGGAGGCCATCTTCGAGGCGTTCGGACAGGCGGCCTCCTCCACGCCGGAACGCGCGGCCGAGGGGACGGGGCTGGGCCTGACCATTTCGCGCGGGCTGGCCGAACGGATGGGCGGCGCCCTGTCCCTGACCAGCGTTCCGGGACAGGGGGCCAGCTTCAGACTGTCCCTGACCCTGCCATCGGAACCGCCCGCGCCGTTGCCCGCCCTGCCCATCGCGGTCCATGTGCCCCCCATCGACCTCGCCGCGCGCCTTCTGGCCGAGCGTTTGGCCGATATCGGCATCGCCCTGACCGATGCCCCCGGCGCCTGGCCGACGATCCTGTCGGTGACCGCGCCCGCCGTGGCCCGAGGCACCACCACCGGCGCGCCGCTGATCGCCTTGGGCACCGGCGCGGATCCGGCCTTGGCCGCCCGCGCCGCGGCGACCCTGGCGCCCGATCCGGCGGGCGCCGATGTGCTGGCCGCGCTTCTGACCCCGTCCCCGGTGCCGCCCGTGGACCCGGCTCTCCCCGAAGCCGAGGCTGTGCCCTATCTCCTGATGGCCGACGACAACGCCACGAACCGGCTGCTGCTGGACCGGATGATGCGCGACACCCCCTATGAAATCGTCGTCGTCAATGACGGGCAGGAGGCGTTCGACTCCTACCGGGACCGCCGCCCCGACGCGGTCGTCCTGGACATCTCCATGCCCCGGATGGACGGCTTCGAAGCCGCCGCCGCCATGCAGGACCACGATTCCGACTGCGCGCCGCTCCTGGCGCTGACCGCCCACGCGGGCGAGGAGATGGCTGGCAAGCTCAAGGCCGCTGGCTTCGTGGCCCATCTGAACAAGCCCCTGAAGAAGCAGGACTTGCTGGACGCCCTGGACGCGGCACTGGGCGCGCGCTCGACGGCGGATTGACCCCCGGGCCGGTCTCGCCGCAACATACCGGGACCAATGGCCATCCGGTCCCGTCGCGCCTTGGGCCGACGCATCCCGGCCAGCCGGTCGGCGGTCCAATCAGGTCCTGGCGCCCTCTTGCCGCTCCCCCACGCGCCAGCCGCTACCCTTAACGCCCGGCCCCGGCCATCACCGGTCCCACATACGCAGATTCCACGGCATCCAGTCGCTCGACGCCCGGCGAAGCGGACGTCGACCCGCCGACGCGGCATGGCGGTGGCAAGGGGTCAGACCGCCGACACTCACCGACCCGCTACCCCAACGCCACGCGATATCCGCCGGTCACGAACCCGTTCCGGTTCCGGATCGGCCCTTGGGTCAATTCCCGCGCGATCGGCGCCTCGGCGGCCAAAACTCCCATCCGCACCAGCAACGCCGCGATCACCGCCTCGGCGGCCCGGGTCGCGCCGTCCTCGATCTTCACCGCCACGCCCAGCCCCGTCTCGGGAACGATGGCCGTGAACACCCCCTCGGCCCCGGTCTTCACGGCCACCCGGCCCTCCATGGCGCGCATCAACCCGGTGCAGGCCCGGCCCTCGCCCGCGACCAGCTCCGGCGCCGCGCCCATGGCCCGGCGCAGCCGCACCATGGCCCGCGCCCGCCCGTCGCCCTCGTCGCGCGCGGTGGCGAACCGGGCCATGGCCCCCGCCAAGGCGTCGATCCGGGTCGCGAAATTCGGCGCCGAACAGCCGTCCAGCGCCCAGCCCGGGCTCTCCATCCCCGTCACCTCCTCGAAGGCGGCGCGGATGGCGGCCTGCACCGGATGGCCGATCTCGTTGTACTCCGGTCCGCCGCCCAGCTGTCGGGCCAAGGCGAGGAACCCGCTATGTTTGCCCGAACAATTGTGTTTGCCCGAACAATTGTTGTGCACCTGCCCCGGCGCCTCACCGGCCCGGATCAGCCGGTCCCGCTCCTCGATATCCGACGGCTCCTGCGGGCCGCAGCGCAGATCGGCGTCGCCCCGGCCCAGCGCGGCCAGCCAGTCCGTCACCATCGACCGGTGCATCGCCGCGCCCGTATGGGACGCGCAGGCCAGCGCCACTTGCCGCTCCGACAACCCATCCCCCGCGCCGCTTTCCAGCAGCGGCAGGGCCTGGATCATCTTGCAGGCCGACCGCGGATAGATCACCGCGCCCGCATCCCCCCAGGCCTCGACCACGCCGCCCGCGTCGCAGATCACCGCATGTCCGCGATGCACCGATTCCACCCGGTCGCCCCGGATCACCTCGACCAAACGGACCGACCCTGTCATCGCCTTGCCTCCCTTGCGCAAAAATCCGCCCACCGGGGTTTCCGGGACGGCGCAGCGTGCGCTATCACCGGGATGCAGTTTTGGGAACCGCGCGGTCCCGGCATCAGGACCCGGGTCAACCGGACACCCGGCCCGCGCTTGAGTGACAGAGGCAGAGAACAAAATGACCCCCAAGGCGATCGGAGCCGCCCTGCTGGCCGCCATCCTCAGCCTGCCCGCCACGGCGCAGGAGACAACGAATCGCGTGAGCATCGAGACCGACTGGGCGATCTTCGTCGAAGACAATCCGACCCAGTGCTTCATCGTCTCGGCGCCCACCGGCATCCGCAACACCCGCGACGGCCAGGAAGTCCAGGCCCGGCGCGGCGACATCCGCTTCTGGGTCAGCTACTGGCCCGGCGAAAGCGCGGGCGGCCAAGTGTCGCTGACCGGCGGATATCCCTATGCCGACGGCTCCAACGTGACGGTCCAGATCGGCTCCGACACGTTCGAGCTGTTCACCGACGGCGAATTGGCGTGGGCCTCGTCGCCCGCCGACGACCAGCGAATCATCGCGGCCATGCGCCGCGGCTCCCAGGCCGTGGTCAGCGGCCGGTCGGGCCGCGGCACCCGCACCGAGGATACGTTCAGCCTGTTGGGCTTCACCGCCGCCATCGCCGATGCGGAGCAGCGCTGCGCCGGCTGATCGCTACCTTTGAGTTCTTGCGCGAGCGGCCCTATATGGGTCGCTCGTTTCGGTTCGGGAGTTGCCCTCGATGAAAGCGCCCATCACCCAGGATGTCCTGACGATCCCGCGCAAAGACGCGGGGGCGAAGCCGAACCTGGTCGGCCTGACCCGTGACGGGCTGCGGCAGGCCCTGATCGACATGGGCACGCCCGAGAAACAGGCCAAGATGCGCGCCAGTCAGCTCTGGCAATGGCTCTACCATTGGGGCGTCCGCGATTTCGACGCCATGACCAACCTGGCCAAAGATTACCGCGCCAAGCTGGCCGAGCATTTCATCATCGCGCTGCCCGAGGTGGTCACCCGCCAGGTCTCCGAGGACGGCACCCGAAAATACCTGGTCCGGATCGCCGGCGGCCACGAAGTCGAGGTCGTCTACATCCCCGAAGAGGGCCGCGGCACCCTCTGCGTGTCGTCGCAGGTGGGCTGCACGCTGACCTGCTCGTTCTGTCACACGGGCACGCAGAAGCTGGTCCGCAACCTGACGGCGGCGGAAATCGTCGGCCAGGTCATGCTGGCCCGCGACGATCTGGGCGAATGGCCCGAACCGGGGCAGGGGACGGGCGACAACGGCCCGCGCCTTCTGTCGAACATCGTGCTGATGGGCATGGGTGAGCCGCTCTATAATTTCGAGAATGTGCGCGACGCCATGAAGATCGTCATGGACGGCGAAGGCATCGCCCTGGGCCGCCGTCGCATCACCTTGTCGACCTCTGGCGTCGTGCCCGAAATCGCCCGCACCGCGCAGGAGATCGGCTGCCTGCTCGCCGTCAGCTTCCACGCCACCACGGATGCGGTGCGTGACGTGCTGGTCCCGATCAACAAGCGCTGGAACATCGAGACCCTTCTGGACGCCCTGCGCGACTATCCCAAGGCCACCAATTCCGAGCGGATCACTTTTGAGTATGTCATGCTCGACGGCGTCAACGACAGCGACGCGGACGCTCACCGCCTGGTCGAACTGCTCGACGGCATCCCGGCCAAGGTGAACCTGATCCCGTTCAACGAATGGCCCGGCGCGCCCTATACGCGGTCATCCAACAACCGCATCCGGGCGTTTGCGACGATCCTGATGCAGGCGGGCTATGCCTCGCCGATTCGGACGCCGCGGGGCGAGGACATCATGGCCGCCTGCGGTCAGTTGAAATCGGCGACCGAACGGGCGCGCAAGTCGCGGGCGCAGATCGCGGCCGAAGCCGGGCTCTGATCCAGCGGAGCGCTACGCGCACGCCTTTTCTAGGATGAGGGGCTCTGCCCCTCAAACTCCCCGGAGTATTTCCGGCAGGAAGAAACGATCAGCGGCGCTTCTTCCGGGGCAGGATCACGTCGAGCACGAACTTGATCGGGTCGATTTCGGCCATCGGTTCATTCCCATTCAGAACGATTCGCATGTCGTTTAGTGTCGCTGCATTGCAGCATTGTGACGATCTAGACGAAGGTCTCGCGATGGTGACCTTGAAGATAGAGCAGGGCGGTCAGGTCTCCATGGTTGATCCGGAGTGCCGCCTCCGCCTGCACCGCAGGCTTGGCATGCAGCGCCACGCCCATCCCGGCGCGTTTCAGCATCCCTAGATCGTTGGCCCCATCGCCCACGGCGATGACATCGGCGTCGCCGATCCCGAGCTTCGCCGACAGCTCTTCCAACGCCGCCACCTTGGCCTCGCGCCCCAGAATCGGGTCCGCGACCTCTCCGGTCAGCTTGCCGTCCCGCGACAGCAGCGTGTTCGCCCGGTTCCAATCGAAGCCCAGCTTGCCCGCCACGACCTCGGTAAAGGCCGTGAACCCGCCCGAAACCAGCGCCGCCGTCGCCCCATGGGCTTTCATCGTGGCGATCAGCGTGGCGCCGCCCGGCATCATGTCGATCCGCGTGGCGATCACCCGGTCGATCACCGAAACGTCCAAACCCGCTAGCAGACCGACCCGTTCGCGCAGCGCGCCCTCGAACCCGATCTCGCCGTTCATCGCCCGCGCCGTGATCGCCGCGACCCGGTCGCCCACCCCCGCCTCGGCGGCCAATTCGTCGATGCATTCCTGGCGGATCATGGTCGAATCCATATCCGCCAGCAGCAACCGTTTCCGCCGCCCCTCGGCCTCCACCACGTTCACATCTATGCCCAGCGCGCCCATGTCCGCGCGCACTTGATCCAGATTTCCGGGCAGGTTGCCCAAATCGAACTCCGCCGCCACGCCCCGGTCCAGCCAACGCGCGTCGCCGCCACCCCAGCCGTTGCGCAGGGCTTCGACCAACGGGGTCTCGATCACCGGGCGGTCGGGGGCGCAGGTCAGGACACAGACGAACATCTTCAGGTTTCCGATCGGCTACGGTTTCGGCGCGTTTCGACGCATTTCGCCCCGCCTAGCGCGCCGCGACGGCTTGCGCGAGCCCCCTCGGCCCCGTAATCCCAGCAGCGGGACACCCCTCCCCAACGAGGGGCGCGTATCTGCAAGGATAGACATGCTCGACGATCAGATCCCGGCCGCGCGGCCGGCCAATCCGCGTTTCTCCTCCGGCCCCTGCGCCAAGCATCCGGGGTGGAGCCTCTCCCGCCTCGAAGACGCCGCGCTCGGCCGCTCGCACCGCGCCGCCGTCGGAAAGGGCAAGCTCAAGACCGCCATCGACCGCACCAAGGCCCTGCTGGGCGTGCCCGACGATTACCGCGTCGGCATCGTGCCCGCCTCGGATACCGGCGCCTATGAGATGGCCATGTGGACCATGCTCGGCGCCCGCCCCGTCACCATGCTGGCCTGGGAAAGCTTCGGCGCGGGCTGGGTCACCGACGCCATGAAACAGCTCAAGCTGGATGCGACGGTCATGGACGCGCCCTATGGTCGATTGCCTGACCTATCGGCCGTGGATTTCGGATCCGACGTTTGTTTCACCTGGAACGGCACCACGTCCGGCGTCCGCGTCCCCGATGGCGACTGGATCCCCGCCGACCGCGCGGGCCTGACGCTCTGCGACGCGACCTCGGCCTGCTTCGCGATGGACCTGCCCTGGGACAAGCTCGATGTGACGACCTTCTCCTGGCAGAAGGTGCTCGGCGGCGAAGGCGCCCACGGCATCCTGATCCTGTCGCCTCGCGCCGTCGAGCGGCTGGAAACATATACGCCCGCCTGGCCCCTGCCGAAGATCTTCCGCCTCACCAAGGGCGGCAAGCTGATCGAAGGCATCTTCGAAGGCGCCACGATCAACACGCCGTCGATGCTCTGCGTCGAAGACTACCTCGCCGCGCTCGACTGGGCCGAAGCCCTGGGCCTGCCGCAACTGATCGCCCGGGCAAACGACAGCGCCCGCCACGTCTGGGACTTCTGCGAAAGCCGCGACTGGATCGCCAACCTCGCCGAGGACCCGGCCACCCGATCCACCACATCGGTCTGTCTGAAATTCACCGAGGATCTGCCCGCCGATTTCGCCAAGCGCGTCGCCAAGCGGCTGGAAGCCGAGGGCGTCGCCCTCGACATCGCCAGCTACCGCGACGCGCCGGCCGGGCTTCGCATCTGGTGCGGCTCGACGGTCGAACCCTCGGACGTGGCCGCCTTGATGCCCTGGATCGAATGGGCCTACCGGGCCGAACGCACCGCATAGGTGGGTTTCACCCACCCTACGACACGGCACTCGCCCGGTAGGGTGGGTGCAACCCACCACATCGATATTCTCAAGGACCAAATCCATGGCTCCCAAAGTTCTCGTCTCCGACAGTCTCTCGGAAACCGCCGTCCAAATCTTCCGCGACCGCGGCATCGACGTCACCTTCGACCCCAGCTTGGGCAAGGACAAAGACAAGCTCCTCTCCGTCATCGGCGGCTATGACGGCCTCGCCATCCGCTCGGCCACCAAGGTCACCGAAAAGCTCTTGGAGCATGCTCCCAACCTCAAAGTCGTCGGCCGCGCCGGGATCGGCACCGACAATGTCGACAAGGCGGCGGCGTCCAAGAAGGGCGTGATCGTCATGAACACGCCCTACGGCAACATGATCACCACGGCCGAGCACGCCATCGCCATGATGTTCGCCGTCGCCCGCCAGATCCCCGAGGCGAATGCCTCAACCCACGACGGAAAATGGGAAAAATCCCGCTTCATGGGCGTCGAGCTGACCGGCAAGACCCTGGGCGTGATCGGCGCCGGGAACATCGGCGGCATCGTCTGCCAGAAGGCCGTGGGCCTGGGCATGAAGGTCATCGCCTACGATCCCTTCCTCTCGGAGGAACGCGCCACCGACCTGCGCATCCGCAAGGTCGAGCTCGACGAGCTGCTGGCCATGGCCGACGTGATCACGCTCCACGTGCCCTTGACCGACCAGACCAAGAACATCCTGTCGCGGGAAGCGCTTGAAAAGACGAAGAAAGGCGTCCGCATCGTCAACTGCGCCCGCGGCGGCCTGGTCGACGAAGCGGCCCTGGCCGACCTGCTGAAATCCGGCCATGTCGCCGGCGCCGCCTTCGATGTCTTCGAGACGGAGCCGGCCACCGAAAGCCCGCTCTTCCACCTCCCCAACGTCGTCGTCACGCCCCACCTGGGCGCCGCCACCACCGAGGCGCAGGAAAACGTCGCCCTTCAGGTGGCCGAGCAGATGTCGGACTACCTCCTGACCGGCGCCGTCACCAACGCGCTCAACATGCCCTCGGTCACCGCCGAAGAGGCGAAGGTGATGGGCCCCTGGATCAAGCTGGCCGACCATCTGGGCGCCTTCGTGGGCCAGATGACCGGCGAGCCCATCGAGGCCATCGAGATCGTATATAACGGCGCCGTCGCCGACATGAACCTGGAGGCGCTCAATTGCTCGGCCATCGCCGGGGTCATGGCGGCCACGAACCCGGACGTGAACATGGTCTCCGCCCCCGTGCTGGCCCGCGAACGCGGGGTCGAGATCTCCACTACGCGCCAGGACAAGACCGGCGTCTTCGACGGCTACATCAAGCTGATCGTCAAGACCTCCAGCCGCGAACGCTCGGTCGCGGGCACGGTCTTCAGCGACGACAAGCCCCGGTTCATCCAGATCAAGGGCATTAACATCGATGCCGAGGTGGGCGAGCACATGCTCTACACCACCAACAAGGACATGCCTGGCATCATCGGCACCCTGGGCCAGACCATGGGCGAGAACGGCGTGAACATCGCGAACTTCACGCTCGGTCGGTCCGATCGGGGCCAGGACGCCATCGCGCTCCTCTACTTGGACGATCAGCCGCCGGCCGCCGTGCTGGACAAGCTGCGCGCGACGAACATGTTCCAGAACGTGTCACCCCTGCGCTTCAAGATGACCGGATGATCTACGCCGTCGGCGACATCCACGGCTACGTCGATCCGCTCGACCGCGCGCTCGAGCTGATCGCGGCCGATGGCGGCCCCGATGCGCCGATCGTCTTCCTGGGCGACTACGTCGACCGCGGCCCCGACGTGCCCGGCGTGCTCGACCGGCTGTCGCGGGGTATGGCCGAGGGCCGTCCCTGGACGTGCCTCCTGGGCAACCACGACCGCCTGTTCCGCCGGTTCCTCGACGACGGGGCGGTGACCGACGGCGTGCTGCGGCCCGGCCTGACCTGGCTCTCGCCGCCCATGGGCGGGTACGAGACACTGGCCGCTTATGTCGGGCGCGGCGCCATGCCGCCTGCCGATGCGGGATCCGAGGCTCTGGACGACCTCCGCTCCGCCGTCATTGCGGCGGTCCCCGAAGCCCATCGCCGGCTCCTGGCTGCGCTCGTCCCTTCGCACGAGACCGACGATCAGATCTTCGTTCATGCCGGCCTCCGCCCCGGTCGGCCGCTGGAGGACCAGATCGAGGACGACCTCGTCTGGATCCGGGAGCCGTTCCTGTCCGACCCGAGGGATCATGGCCGCCTGGTCGTCCACGGCCATACCGCCCTGCCGGCCGCGCGCCACCACGGCAACCGCCTCAACCTCGACAGCGGCGCGGGCTTCGGTCACCCGATCACGGCCGCCGCCATCGACGGCCGCGCGGCCTGGGTCCTCACCCGCGGCGGGCGCGTGCCCCTGACGCCCTGACGTCGCCCTTTCCGACCCGTCGTCTTCCTTTCATAAACATC
>JBCCCB010000026.1:0-22729 GCA_039033775.1 Pseudomonadota bacterium
ATTGCCGCGTCTTCGCGTCCGAGGCCGAGCCAGCGGGGCCCCCCGCCCCGCAAGACGCCCGCGCCGCGCGCCGCCTCCGAACCGGCCGCCGCCAGTTCGCGGCGTTCCGCCCCCGCCCCGTCACCCTGAAAGGACAACCCGATGGCGACACGCTCGACCTGTCCGCCGCTATCCGGGCGCGCGCCGACCTGGCCGCGACCGGGTCTGCGCAGAACCGGCTGTGGTGCCAAACCCGGCCGACCGCGCGGGATCTGGCGGTCTCCATCCTGATCGACACGTCGCGCAGCACCGAAAGCGCCGTCACCGGCCGCGCCGTGATCGACATCGAACGCGAGGCGCTGATCGCGCTGGCCTGGGGCCTGAACGCCTGCGGCGACCCGCTGGCAATCCACGGTTTTTCATCGCTGCGCCGCGACCGCGTCTATGTCGAACGATGCAAGGACTTCGCCGAGCCCATGGGCCCTCCCGTCGAATGTAAACTCGCCAGCTTGCGGCCCGGCTTCTACACCCGCGTGGGCGCCGCGATCCGCCATGTCTCGGCCGACCTGCAAACCACGCCGCAGGCCGCGAAGCTGCTGATCGTCCTGACCGACGGCAAGCCCAACGACATCGACCATTACGAAGGCCGCCACGGCATCGAAGACACCCGCATGGCCGTGCGCGAAGCCCGCCGTCGCGGCCAGTCGGTCTTCGGCATCACGGTCGATCCCAAGGGACAAAGCTGGTTCCCCCGCCTTTTCGGTCCCGGGGGCTATGCGGTCATCGCCCAGCCCGAGCATCTGACGACCACCCTGCCCGCGATCTACCGGCAATTGGTGGGCGATGGCGGATGACCGAGCAGGCGGACGGCCTGCCGGGCGAGGTCATGATGTGGGTCCTGATCTTCTCGGAACTCGCCGTCTTCGGCGCGGGCCTGGTGGCCTTCATGGGCGTCCGGCTGACCGACCCGGCTGGCTTCGCCGCAGCGCAGGCTCACCTGATGGTCGAACTCGCCGGAACGAATACGATCATCTTGGTCACCTCTGGCCTTTTCGCCGCGCGCGCCGTGATCTCCGACACGCCAGGGAAAGCCCGGCTGTGGTTGACGGCTGCAAGCACGTTGGGCGTGCTTTTCCTGGGATTCAAGGGCATCGAATACGCCGCCAAAGCCTCGGCCGGCCTTACCTTCGAGACCCACAGCTTCTTCACGTTCTACTACTTGCTGACCGGCTTCCATGCCGCCCATGTCATCGCAGGCATCGTCATCCTGGCGCTGGTCGGATGGTCGGCCGAGCCCCGCGCGATCCAGACCGGGGCCGCCTTCTGGCACATGGTCGACCTGGTCTGGGTGCTGCTGTTTCCGGTGATCTACCTGCTGTGACCCGGCGCGGCCTCCTCCGCGCTTGGCTCAGCCTGACGGCACTGACGGCCCTGGGCACGGGCTTGCATTTCAGTGGGCTGCCGCCCCGCGTCGCAGGCGGCTTGATCCTTGCCATCGCTGGTTTGAAAGCCCGGCTCGTCTTGCTCGACTATCTCGAACTGCGGGGCGTCGCTGGCTGGGCGGCGGGCCTTCAGTTCATCATGGCCGCTTTGATCACGCTGCTGACGGTGTTATTCGTCGCGGCCTAAGCGGCGGCTTTCACAGCACCTGCCAGGGGATCGGGCAGATCGAATTCCGATAGCACGCGGGCCCGGGCCTCTGGCGACATCTTCCGGGCCGTCTTGGCAACGATGTCCAGGACCTTCTCCTCGGGGTGCTTGGCGGCAAAGGGCGCGAAGTACCACTTGAGGAAGGTGAAACAGATCACGTCTTCCAACTGCTGCACCTCGGCGTCGCGCTTCAGCCCTTCCTTGCGCAGCAACACGCCCACGCGGGCGCAGTCTTCGGGCCCATAGCCCGCCTCGGCCATCAGCCCGGCCAAGCGGTCCCCATGGGCGCGCCCTTGATCCCGGCGCCACGACAGATAGCCCGCCTTCCCCTCCGGATAGTCGGCGCGCTTCACCAGCCAGCGTTCGATATGCTGACCCCGGGCCGCGATGCGCAGAACGTCGCTGGCCTCGGCCCCGAAGAGCCGCTCCAACTCCGCGCTCATCCGGATCCCGTACAGATACGCCGCCGGCTGATCCACGCCGTTACCGTCAGGCTCCAGGGTCGGATCTTGGCGGTTGGCCGCGTCGATGGCGTCCAGAACTTGGGTCAGGCTCTCGCTCATTGCCGCGCGCTCCATGCTTCGGCTGGGTCCTCATCGGCATAGTTCGACAGACGCTCGACAGATTCAATGATCGCGTGGTCCTTCTTGATGGTGACGCCATAATCCTTCAGCCGACGGAACGCGCGCGACAGCGATTCAGGTTTCATGCCCAACCAAGCGGCAATCAGGACCTTGTCGTAGGGGAGAATGACCGTGCAGTTCCCCGTCCGATCACCGCAGAGCGACAGCAGGAACTCCGCAATCCTCTGTCCACCTGTGTGGGATTTCAACTGTTCAACGTGCTGAACGAGACAGCGGTTATGCTCCAACGCGCCAGACAGCATCGACTGGCAGAACACCAAGTCGTTGGTTAGCGCATTCGACAGCAGCCGGGCGTCGATCTGAACCACCTTCGTCTCTGCGACGGCTTCGGCCCCGGCCAGAAACTTCTGGTCAGCCAAAGCCGCCTCCTCGCCGAAACTGTCGCTGTTGGTGAACACGCCGACCACGGCTTCATTGCCGCACGGCGTCATCCGATAGGTCTTCACCCAACCTTCAACGACGACGAACAGACTATGCGCTTGCTCCCCCTGCAAATAGATCGACGCGCCCCGATGCAGGCGGCGCAGCGACGCTTTCTGAAGCAACGGTTCGAGATTTTCAGATGGCACATGTCGAAAGATGGCGGCGCCGCTGGCCGCTTCTAGGATGCTATCCATGTGGTCGTTTCCCTCATTCCGTCAGAGCCTTAGACACACCGCTCCTGCCGGGTGCTTCCAAAACCGTTCGGGAAAATCGTCTGTGCAAATCACGATAGATTCAGACGCAAAACTGTCTTTGTGATTTCTCAATTTTTCAGGCTTGAAGGACGGAAAAAGTTTTGCCGTTTTTTGATCTAGAACAAGGACCAGCGCTCGAACTGTCGCCCAGCACCGGAGGATCGACCGACAAAAAAAGGCCTCCGCCATGGATGCTGCATTCCTGTCCGAAGACGACCGCCGGACGATCAAGCGCTCCGTTCTGTGCTCGGCCATGGGCGACGGAGATTTTGCGGAACTGCTCGCCAGTGCGTCCGTCAGGTCCTTGAAACGATCCGAATATCTTTTCGAACAAGGCGATCCGGCCACAAACCTGTTCCTAATCGTCGATGGCTGGGTCCAGATCACCCGCGACGACCGGGACGGATCGCATACCTTGATCGCAGCATTCCACAAAGGCGACAGCCTGGCAGAATCCGCCGCGTTTCTCGGAAAGGTCTATCCGGCGTCGGCCCAAGCCATGACCGACCTGCGGGTGGTGGCCATGCGGGCCTCGCTGATCCTCGACATCATCGAACGGGACCGGGACGTCTTGGCCCAGACGCTGGCCTCCATCTACAAGAAGATGCACGTGCTGGTGGATGAAATCGAATGGCTGAAAACCAGCACCTTGCGCGAAAGGCTGGCTCGATTTCTGCTTGAACAAACCGATGGCACGGCCGAAGCGGTTGAACTGACCCTGCCGTACAGCAAGTCCCTGATCGCCGCGAAGCTGGGCACCAGCCCGCAGCAGCTTTCGCGGACCTTCACGGAGTTGCAGCAACACGGCGTGAGGGTCAAAGGCGCCGTCGTCCAACTGGACAGCACGGCGACGTTGCGCAGCTTGATTGCCAAGTCCTGAGATCAGGCGCGATAGGCCAGTCGCGCCCCGTCGAACCGCGCCAACATCCGCTCGGTTTCCTCGACCGTCAAACAGCACCCGGCCGTGGACAGGGCGTCTGCCACGGCCGCGCTGTCATGGGTCACGCTCACCGTGGACCACCGCGCCGCCGAGACACCGCTCCGCCCGTCAAGGATATGTCCCCCGCCATCCGCCAACAACGTGCCCAGAGACGACGACGTGGCCAGCGCCCGGTCGGTCAATGACAGACGCGCAACCACGGCGCCGCCAGGCTCAGCCACGCCCAAGCGCCAGCCACCGCCGCCGGGCCGCGCCCCGAGGGCGCGCTGCTCGCCCGCATCCACAACCAAATCCGTCAACCCCTGCCGACGCAACAACTCCGCCACCCGATCCGTGATATAACCCTGCGCGATCCCGTTCAGCGTCAGCGCCAATCCGGGCCGGAGCGTCACGGCATCCGCCGAAAACCGCACATCACCAAAATCGCCGCTACGCCGCGCAGGCGCGTGCCCCATTGCACGCGCCCGCCAGAGCGGCTGCACGCTGGGGTCGAACGCCCCAAGCGAGGCGTCCCACACCGCGTGCGACAGGCTCAGAACTTCCAGCAACTCGGCGCCAGGCCGCTGCAGCACGCCGGTCTCGTTCAATCGCGACAGCTGCGACTGGCCCAGATAGAGGCTGAACACCCCTTCCAACCGCGCAATCTCGTCCCGCACCATGGCGAAAACCGGCGCGGCCTCGCCGGCCTGCAGACCCGATAGAACGATCTGCGACTCCGCCCCCAAAGCCGTCCCCTGCCAACGCGCGACCGGCGCGGCGGCCATGGCCCTGGGACTCAGCCCCACCAGCGGTAAAGCCGCAGCGATCTGAAGGACCCTTCGCCGCGCCAATCCAATCCGTGTCATCCCTCGACCTCCTGCGGCAGATCCAACTCGACCGGGGCCAGAAACGCCTCCTCCGGCACATCGTCCATCCCGTGGATGGTGCCCCCATGCTGCCCCACAAACTGCTCCGCCCGGGCCCGATCCGAAAACGGCACCAGCTCCGGCGCCCCCATGCCGCCGATCTGACCCGACCCGATCACGTAATGCGCGCCGTCGGCGGCCATCCAATTGTCGGCGCCGGGCGTCTCCCAGGGCACATGCGACATGTCATTGACGTAGAAGGCGGCGATGTAGCCGTCCTGCTCGGCGCTGGCCCGGTAGGTGAACGCATCGCGGACCTGGGCGAAGAAGATCGGCTCCGCCACGCCGCTCAGGAAGATCTGCGCCTTGGGGCCGGGATGCTCGGAGATATCCATCATGCAGTAATGCGCAACGTTCTCCGCCGTCAGCGGCATCGGGTCCGGGGCCTGGGCGGCATCCTCGTTGCAAGCCGTCAGCACGATCATCGACACGACCAGAGCCAGTCTCATGGCACCCTCCATCCAAACACGAGGCGGGCCAGGATCAGCCCCACCAACGGCCAGGCCAGCAACGAGACCAATGCGGCCCCTTGCGGCAGCGCGGCCACCGCGGCCCCCATGCCCGTGGCCAAGGCCTGATCCGCCGACGCCGTCACGCTATAGAGCCGCAGGGCATCCGCCGGGTTCGCGGCCAGAACCCAGGGGAAGACATGGCGGCTGAACACGCCGCCATCGTCCCAGACCACCGTGGCCAGCAGGACCAGATCATACAGCACCACCAGGATCAGCCAGACGAATCCGGCCAAGCCCGCCGCGGCCGCGACGGAACGGCTGATGCCGGAGACCACATAGCCGAACGCCAGGAACGCAGCGCCCAGCAGGACCGAGCCGACCATCAACCGCAGCAGCGCCAAGCCGCTCTCGGCCCCCGCGCCACCAGCCGCGACCGCCCAGACGCCCGCCAGACCGAACCCGATGACGACGGCGATGGTCAGGCCCGCCAGATGCGCCATGAACTTCCCCGCCAGCAACGCGCCCCGCGACACCGGATAGGTCAGCACCAGCGCCAGCGATCCCCGCTCCGCATCGCCGGCAATGGCCTCGAACGACATCAGCAGCGCGACCAGCGGCACCAGATATACCGCCAGCGTGGTCATCGACGCGACCGAGACGGTCAGCAGGTCCACCCCCAACGCGCCCGAAATCGTCGCGCCCGCCAAGGTCAGCGCCAGCGCAAAGACCGACAGCAAAGCCGTCGCGATGACCAGCCAGCGGTTGCGGCGCAGGATGCGGAACTCGGTCCCGGCGATGGCGAGGATCCGGCTCATGGCGCGTTCCCCGCCTGGGAATAGTGCCGATAGAGCGTCTCAAGCGAGGGCGGGATGATCTCCAGATCCGAGACCTCCGCCCCCAAGGCCGTCACCTCGCCCAGCCGCGCCATCTTCTGATCCGAAGTGACGGCGAATTCCACCCGCGCCCCGTTGATGCGCTGCCCGCCGAAACGGTCATGCAGCGAGCCCGCATTCCGGGGCGCCTGCACCCGGATGCGCGTCGGCAGGTCAGCTTGGGCGAAGAGATCCGGCAGCGAGGCATCCGCGACCAGTGTCCCGTCGCGCAGGATGGCGATCCGGTCCGTACGCGCCTCGATCTCGGTCAGCGCGTGCGAGGCGATCATCACGCCAGTGCCGTTCGCGGCCAGCCCGTCGATCAACGCATACAAGTCATGCCGCGCGATGGGGTCCAGACCGCTCGTGGGCTCGTCCAGCAACGCCAGCGCAGGCTTGCCCAAGAAAACCTGCGCCATCCCCAGCTTCTGCCGCATCCCCTTGGAATAGGTCCCGATCCGCCGGTCGCCCGCGGGGCCCAGCCCCACATGGTCCAACAGCCCGTCGGCCTCGGCCCGGTCCACCCGCGCCAGCTTCGCGAACAATCGCAGCTGTTCACGTCCCGTCAGCGACGGGTGGAACGCCACCGCTTCCGGCAGATAGGCCACGGCCGCGCGGGCAGCGGCACTGCCGACGGCATGCCCGGCGATCGCGACCTCGCCGCCGTCGATGGGCAGAAGCCCCAGCAGACACTTCATCAGCGTCGATTTCCCGGCCCCGTTATGCCCCAGCAGCGCCACGCGCTCGCCCGCCGTCACGCGCAGGGACACATCCGAAACGCCGCCCTCGCCCTTGAACCGGCGCGTCAGCCCCGTGACCTGAAGCACCGCATCAGCCATCGGGCGCGCCCTCCCAGGTCGGCACCGCGATGTCGACGGGGCGCATCAACGGGGCCGTATCCATCACCCCGCCGGGCGTCAGACCCGGAAAGGAAGATTGCGCCCATTTCACCAACTGCACCGCGGGCGACCCCAGCAGAAGCCGCGCCGCGGGCTGCTGCCAGAGCACCTGGTCGATGCTGTCATTCGGGCGGTAGGTCCCGTCGGCGATCCCGTCGCCATCCAGATCGGTCGCCACGAAGTCGGACCAGTAATTGCCCTGCCCGTCCGCCGCCCAATCGAGCCACTTGGTCGAGACGTATTTCACCTGCGTCCGATTGCCGACGAAGGCGTTGCCGGTGACCGCGTTCCGCTCTGACCCGGCGGTGAAGTGGATACCGATCCCACACCGTTCGAAGCGGTTCCCGGTGATTTCGTTACGATGGGCGTTGTACACAAACAGGCATTTATCTGCCCCATCTTGTACATAATTGCCCCGGACCTCCGACCGGTTGGTGAAATTGAGCATCACCCCGTGGTCGCGATCCCCGATCGAGACGTTGTCCAGCACCCGCATATGCCGCGAATACATGACCGCAAACCCCAGATGGTTGCCGATGGACAGGTTCCCCGACACCTCGCTTTCGTTGGCGTACATGTAATGGACCGCAAACCGCAAATCCCGGAACCGATTGTTTCGAAACATATTCCGCTTCGACGTATTGACGAAAATCCCGTCCCGCCCCCAGCGGATATCATTGCCTTCCACCACCGTCCCCGGCGCGTTCCAAACATAGACGCCGTTGCCGCGCTGGTTCATGCGGTGGCCCTGCCGCCCCTCGATGACGTTGCCCCGAATGACCGCGTCCCGCGCCCCATGCACGTCGATGCCATAGAGGTTGCCGCGCAGGACGTTCCTTTCGACCACGGCACCCGTCGCGCTCTCCAGCAGCGTGATGCCCGCATCCTTGGTCTCGTGATCGTCGCCCGAGCCGCTGATCTCCAGCCCTTGGATGCGGACCTCCGGCGCGTCGACGATGATCACCGAGCCCTGCTCCCAACCAGTGACCTGCACCCCAGCCCCGCCGACCAGCGTAAGGGGTTTGCCGATCAAAACCGGGCCGTCATAGCGGCCCGGCGCCAGATCCAAGACCGCGCCCGGCGCCGCCGCGTCGATCATGGGCTGCAGGGGCGTTCCCGCCGCCAGCGGAGAGCTGGCAACACCCAGAAAGAACAGGACCGCCCGAAGCAGGCCCATGGCTCAGATGGCCCGGGGTTCGACGAACATCCGGCCACGCATCTCCATGTGCAGCGCGTGGCAGAACCACTGGCAATAGTACCAATGCACGCCCGGACGATCCGCCGTGAAGGTGACCGACGAGGTCTGTTGCGGCCCGACCTCCATGGCGATGCCATGGTTCGACAGGCAGAAGCCATGGGTCACGTCGTCGATATCGTCCAGGTTGGTGACAAAGATCGTCACTTCGTCGCCCTGCTGCACCGTGAACTTTTCCAGACTGAACTCGGGCGCGTAGGAATACATGTAGACCCGCACCTTGTTGCCGTCCCGGATCGGTTCCGGGTGGCCGTCCTCCAGGTCCACGCCGTCGGCCGCGGCCTGCTGGCGCGCGGCCTCCCAACTGGGATCATCCCGGCTGTAGATGTTGACCGGGTTCACCTTCGAGGCATGGACGATGATGCTGTCATGGGGCTCGGCGAAGGTCGGCCCGTCATGCACGACCTTCATCTCGTCGCTGGAGATGTCGATCAACTGCTCGTTCTCGGGCTTCAGCGGCCCGGTGTTCAAGAACCGATCCTTAGAGAACTTGTTCATCGAGATCAGCCACTTGCCGTCCGCTTCGGCCGTCTCGCCCATCGAGGTCGAATTGTGCCCCGGCTGGTAATGCACATCCACCTTCGAGATGATCGGGTCCGCATCGGCCCCGCCATAGGCTTCGATGGCCCGGGCCAGGTTCCACTTCACCACCTGGCTGTCCAAGAACAGCGTCGTGAAGCAATTGCCCTGCCCGTCGAACGCCGTGTGGAGCGGTCCAAGGCCCAGCTCCGGCTCGGCCACGATGGCGCTGCGCGGATCGGCGTCGCTGTCGAACAGCGCGTCCACCAGCGTCACGTCGATCACCGACACCGTAGGCGACAGCTTGCCGTTGATGACGATGTGCTGCTTGTCCGGCGCCGCGTTACAGCCATGGGGCGAGTTCGGGATCGGAATGTAGCGGGTGAACTGGCTGTTCGCGGCCGTCCGCCCATCCAGCACGCGCACGCCGTTCAGCACCTGCCCCTCGCCCGCTGCCACGGCCTCCTCGATGGCCTTGATGTTGAAGACGACGCAATGATCCGTCTCATTCGCGGTCATCTCGGCCAGGTTCGTCCCCATCTCCGAATTGTAGGACGTCGAGAAGGCGTACTTCCCCTGATAATCGGCATCGCAATTGTCGAGATTGCCGCTGACGATCACCTGCCAGGCGACCTTCATCTCATCGCCGTCGATGGCGGTGAAGATGTTCACGTATTCCTCGGGCTTATCGAGAACGGACCCGTCGTTGACCAGCGGCGCTTCATGCTCCCCATTGGCGAAGACATAGCCGGTGCGCGGGAACTTCTGCGGCCGCATGCCGTGGATGTCCTGTGCGTTCGGGATCTCGATGATTTTGTCGCATTTCATCACGTCGCAGCGGATGCGCGCGACCCGCGTGTTCGCCTTGTCGTTGGCGAAGATGTAGCGCCCGTCATAGGTGCCGTCGGTGAAGCTCATATGCGGGTGGTGCAGGTCGCCGTTGTCGTAGGTCTTCATGCCGCGCTTGGCGAGCATCTCCTTCGTCTCCGGCAGCAACCCCTCGGTCAGGACTTGCAGGCTTTCGTTGGTCTGACCCCACCCGGTGGCCGAGCAGCGGTTGAAGACCGGGATCCGCATCAATTCCCGCATGGAGGGGAAGCCCAGGATGCGCACTTCGCCGGTCTGGCCCGACGACCAGAAGCCGTAATATTCGTCCAACTCTCCGGGGGCGAGGTTGAAATGCCCCTCGGCCGCGCGGGCCGGACGCGCGCCGGCCAAAAGCCCCGCGCCGCCCGCCGCCGCCAGGGCCGCGCCGCCTGCCGTGGCCCCCATCAATTGCCTCCGGTTCAACCGCATTTGTGCTTTGCGTTCCTCTTCGGACATGGGTCTTCTCCTTCCTACTGCGTTTCTAAAACTTTGGGTTTGTTGGAAAAGGCATCGAGCGCCTCGGCCCCGGCGCTGGCCTTCGTGCGCCGCTTCAGTTGCTTGATGATGACCGGGCATTTGGCGTCTGACTGGTAGAGCACCTGGCAGTGCAAGCAGTTGACGCATTCGTTCGGATTGATCTCGCCCGTGGGGTGGATCGCCTGAACCGGACATTCGTTGGCGCAGGTATGGCAGGGGTTCCCGCACTCGCGGTAGCGCTTCAGCCAGTCGAACATCCGGATCCGCGCCGGGATCGCCAAGGCCGCGCCCAGCGGGCACACATAGCGGCAGTAGAACCGCTCCACGAAGAGCCCGATGGCCAGCATCCCCAAGGCGAAGACCACGAAAGGCCAGTCGCGCGCGAATTTCAGGATGATCGCCGTCTTGAACGGCTCGACCTCGGCCAAGGCCTCGGCCCGGGGCAGCGACGCCAACGACACCGCGAAGAGCCCGAGGAAGATCATGTATTTGAGCGGCCAGAGCCGCTCATGCAGGCCCCAGGGCAAATCAAACTGCGGCACCCTCACGGCTCGGGCGACCTTGTTCGACAATTCCTGCAACGCGCCGAACGGGCAGAGCCAGCCGCAATAGGCGCCCCGTCCCCAGAACAGCAGCGCGGCCGCGATGGCGAACCATTGGATAAAGATTAGCGGGTCCAGCAGGAAGGCGTCCCAACTGAACCCGGTACGCAGCGCCCCGCCGAGCGCCATCAGGTTCACCACCGACAATTGCGCATTGGTCATCCATCCCAGGAAGACCAGCGACACCGTCAAGAACCCGATCCGCAGCCAATAGAAGGCCCGCGCATGCCGCGTGACCTGCGCCTGGAAGAAGAAGATGATTGTCAACACGGCCAGCATCGCCAGAAGCCCGGCGATCTCGAGCTGCTTGTCCCGCCAGATCCGCTGCCAGAGCGCTGTTTTGGCGGCGGCTTCGTCCTCGACCGCCGGGTGCGTGACCGGCGCCGCCAGAATGAAACGATCCGGCAATTGATAGCCCAGATCGGCGGTCACGAAGGCCTTGCTGACGGCACCCGTGGCCCGCTGCACCAGCAGTTGCAGCCGCCACGGCTCGGCCGGGTCGAACTCGGCATCGGCGGGGATCTTGAAGATGTCCAACTCGCTGTAGGCGGGCGCATCCGCCGGCGCGAGCCGCCCCAATCGCCGATGATCCCGGTCGAAGAACCGCACCGCGCGGTCTCCTTGGATCAGTTGGATCCGGTCGAAGATGCCGCCCCGTACGTAGCCGGAGCCCTTGAACGAATACGGCCCCCGCCCCGTGACCAGGATCGCCTCTTCGCCCTCCTCCAACCATTCCGTCAGGTTTGCGTATTCCGCCGCGCCAAGAAGCGTGCGCCCGATCTCGGGGATGCTGACGATCGCGGCCGTCATCTCGATGAACGTGTCCTCCGGCGCGCCGGGCTCGGGCCGGGCGATGGCCGCTTCGTCGCCCCCCTGCTCAAACGCCCGGTTCACCTGCCCCACATCCAGCGCCAATTGCCGGACCGAGCCGTCGCCCGTCAGCGTCATCCAATCCGCTATCGCCTCGCTCGTCCGGTCGATCTCGCGCTTCGGCACCGCGACCTCGGGCGCCAGACCGCCCAGCGACAGCCTCCGCGCCACCTTGATCCCGGCCCGCACGATGCTGTCGTCGATGACCATGATCGTGACCGTCGCGCCCGAGATGATGTCCAACTCATGCCCCGCCCCGCCGCTCTCGACTTCGGCCCGCAGATCCAGGCCGCGATACCCCTCGGTCAGGTCCCGGATCTTCCGGTCGGGAATGCCGATCAGCACGATGGGTTCGGAATGCTCGACGAGGTGGGCGGCCATGATCCTGGCATCGGCGTCGATGCCCGCGACCACATGGATGGGTTTGCCGGAATAGCCCGTGGTGCCGACGAAATCCGATGTCAGAAAGACATGCCCCAGTGTCTCGCCGCCCCTGAGAACCGGCGCGACCTGCGTGTCGGGGTCAATGGCGCCAAACCCATCCGCGTCGTCGGCAAAGTCTGTCGCCGTAAGCTCGGGTAGAAACGTCGCAAGCGTGTCCGCCGCCGCAAAACGCGCGCCCACGCAGACGCACGCCATTGCAAGACAGCAAGCTAAGAGCACGACGCGTGCAGACACCATCAGGAGGCTCCTCCGCGCGACTTTTCGGGATCGACGCGTCAGCCGCCTTAACCAAAGTCAAGGAGAGGCACGGCGCGGCCTCTGCTGAGCACTTGGTCTCTGGACCTCAAGCCAGTCTCCGAGGACGGAACGCTCGACGCGCCATAAGACATCCAACGGATCTGGTGACGCGTCTGCCGCGCCGGCCGTCAGTCCGGCTGCCCGGCCGCGAAGAGGCACCGGACCAGGGCGGACCGTTTCGAGATATCGAGCTTGGCGCAGGCTCTGCGGCAATGCTCGCGCACGGTATGGGCACTGATCCCGAGCTTGCGGGCGATTTCCTTATCCGTAAGACCGTCCGCGATCATGCAGCCCACCTTGAGTTCCCGCTGCGTGAGGCGCTGCGCGACCGATCTCTTCGGGACGCCCCTGCCGTTGGGGGCGCTGGAGAAGAGAACATAGACCTCGTCGCGCACGAAGATCCGACCGGCCACATGTTCTTGCAGGTGCAGCGTGGCGACGTCGGATTGATCCGCCTCGACCCAGGCATCCTGGCGGATCGCGAGGATCCGGTTCCCGGCGAAATCGAACTCGATGGGACGGTCCAGCCGCGCCAATCGCACTGCCACCGGCGGTTCCCCGGCAGACGATGCGGCCAGCGCCGCCGCGAGTTTCGGGCTGGATATCCTCACGGTCCTGCCGCGTCCCGACGCGCCACCACGTGGAGCCAGTCTTCGCCGCCTCCGGGTTCGGCCGGGCGCATATCCAGAACGGAGAACCCGGTCGCGTGAAGGGCCTCCTCGATGAACGATCGGCTATGCCACCGCTGCCGATGCAGCTCCACCAGGCGCGGCACGTTCGGGTCGCGATGCGCGAACTCGATTGCGACGGCGCTGCCGCGACCCTCGGGGTCGATCCGAACGCGCCAGTCCGATGAAATCGGACCGATCCGGACATGTTGCGTCGCGCTGGTCGCGCCTTTGTTCGCGCCTTCCGGGATGAAGTCGAACAGGAGCGTCCCTTGCGGTCTCAGGCAAGCCGCGAAGCTTCGGAAGGCCCGGAGGACGTCACGTTTCGTCGGCAGGTAATTGATCGTGTCGAAGGTCGAGACCACCGTCGAGACCGGCGGTTCGATCCGCAAGTCGCGCATGTCGCCGTGCTGCAATTCCACGTCGATGCCCTTGAGCCGACGTTCCGCCAGTCGCAGCATCGATCGAGAGAGGTCCACGCCCACAAGCCGGCCTTTGAACCGCGACAGATACCTCAGAACGCGCCCCGTCCCGCAGCCTATGTCGGCAATGCTGTCCACCTCCACGTCGAACAGCGTTCGGCTTTCTGCAAATGTGTCCAGCAGGCTGGGTAACACGGCCTCCCCCATCGCCTTGTCATAAATCGCTGCGAAGGCCGAATAAACAGGTGCACGACGCAGGACCCCAATCCCAGTGCTTTCGAATTCTTCAAACGAATTCTTCTTCAAATCGTTTCGGTCCGATTGGGTCTTGCCCGGCCGGCCGGAAACATTGCGGCATGATACCACAGGTTCGCCTTCGGCGCGCGGCAATTCTTTGGAACCCTCAAGGCTGTTTACCATCCCGCTCCTCCACTCTTAATCGGGACGCCGAAGCGGCCCCGTTCCCTGCTCCGCGGCTCGTGCCGCGGCGATCAGATCCGATGTGATGCGTATGCCGGCGTTGAAATGGCTTGGCGGCGCGAAGGGCGCACCCGGTCGGCAGCCCCAGGGCCCCTGCGCCGACACTTTCGGGCCGCGCGTGTGGATCCCGATGACACCCGAACTTCCATCGGCGCGATTGATCCAGATCGGCGCCCCGGATTGGCCCGGGCACGTGTCCACGCTGTAGCTCAGAAGACCTGTGCCGAACCGGTCGAGGCGCTCTCGATGGGTCCACATTTCTCCGGGTGGCTTGTCGGACGGGTAGCCCGAGATCGTCAGCAGCTTGATGGGCCTGATCCGAGCGAGCGCCGCGCTCGACAGGGCCCGGGGCGTGAGGGGCGCGACGCCGGGGAACGGGCGTGACAGACAAATGACCCCCCAATCGGAAGACGGCACGGGGCGACGCATGAAGGCCGGAGGCACGTACCAAGACCGCGCCCATTGGCTGCCGAAGGGACGGGAGACGCCGTTTCGGGCCGGCGTGACCAGAATGCGCCGCGGACCGCGGCCGCGTCTGAGGGAGTAGAGGCAATGCCCTGCGGTCAGCGCGAGGCGGGGGCCGATGAGGAAGGCGGTGCACCTGCTCAGCCCGCCGGTGCCGAAATCCCGGCCGATATGGCAGACGGCGGAAAAGGGGCGCACCGTCGTTCGGAAGACCCGCCGTCGCCCATCGCTCGGGCCGAGGACGGCGTAGTCCATCCGCTCTGCCAGGCGATCGGCTTCCAGCGGCGTGTATAGGGCGCCCTGGCCTATCATACCCGATCGGGCGCGTCGTCGGGATCGGGATCGAGCGCCGCTGCGTCGTCATCCCCCCAATCGCCGTCCTCTGTCTCGGACTGGTCGTCGTCGGGGTCGAAAGCGCCGTCCCAATCGTCGTCTCCGTCGGGATGTTCGGCGGGCGCCTCGGTCCAAGCCTCACCTTCTGCGTCCGCCGGCTCCAACCTGCGGGACAACTCGCTTAGCAAGATATCGGGGTTTTCGCGGAGGGTGAGCCAATCGACGGCGTTGGCGAGAAACGCCTCCTCCTCCTGCGTGAACAGGCCCTCCGATGAGACCTCCTTCGCTTTACGCCCCGTCCTCCGGGCCAGGGGATGCGCGCGGACGACGTTGTCCGGCATGACTTCGTCCTGTGGCACATCCGTATGCGGCTCCGGATCGGTCAGGTCTTTCTTCGGGCGGCCTGACCTATGGCGGCCCAGCAAGACCGACAATTCCCTGTCGACCAAGCGATCGAGCTCATCCATCACGTCATCGGATTTGCGTTTGGCTGACATGGCGGGACTCCTCCGGTTCAGTCTTCGAATGACCAGCTTCGTGCGATCTTGCGATATGCGGCATCGGGCAGTTCGCGCTTTTGCAAGAGCGTCTCGTAGACGTGCAGCATCCGATAATCGCGCGTTCCGGTCGGCAGGTGGCGTGAAGACACCCGACCGACATGGACGACATAATCGTTCATCGTGCTCGGGATTTGGAGCACGCCGCCTGTGACCTTCACCGGCGGCGAACCGATCTCCTTATGGACCTTGCTGCCGCCCTTCTGGCCGGACATGTGTTTTGCGATGCGGGACGCCGCCGAGGCGCTGGGCGCCATTCCGATATGAACGGCCTGCGATGGCCTCGCTTTGTGGCCGATCCGGTAAAGGGCCAATTGCCGCCGCTTGAAGAAGCGCCGGATGGCCGAGGGCATCGGGCCGGAATTTCCGGTCACCGTGCGCCACGTCTTGTCCAGATTGGCGTTGGTTCTGGGCAGACGGCCTTTGCTCAGGTGGTGGGCCAGCCGCAACAACCGGGGCAGCGGAAGGCGCCCTTGCCACCCCTGCCAGCCGGGTAGTGGCAGAGCATCCGCCGGGGTTCCGAATCTGCGCCCAGACTCGAACCGTTCCCCCTGAAATCGACGACGCATCTGGCATTTGCGGCAACCGCATCCCACGTGACGATTGGGAGCCGCGGAGCTGGAACGAGGTCTGGAAACCCGAAATTGGCGCGCGTGGATCGTCATGTCGTCAGCCTCCTTCTCGGTCGCACCGACGTGGTCGGAGCGAGATGCGGCGTGCGCCGCACGAATGTTCGTTCGGGTCTCAACCGGGCGAGCCGCCGGATATCGAAGAGTTTTGCCAAGTTTGCGTGCGGGTCCTGCTCGGGCGCGATGACGGTTGCGGGACCGGCCAGGAGCGTTGTGACGCCCGGCCCGTGCCCCGCCACGGTGCTGTCGGAATGGACCACCACGCCGACGGTCACCTGCCCCCGCGCAAAGGACCGGCCGTACCGGCCGCCGGCATCCATGATGGCGACCATGTCGCCGAACCGCAGCGAGGCCAGGCGGAAGCGCCGCACGATCTCGTCGTCGAAAAGCTGGATGTCGTAATCGCCCCGCGCCGCCGAGGATTTGCCGAGCCCGGACCCCATCAGAGCCGAGGGCACCATGTGGGTCACCGGAACCGACAGACGACCTTCGCGGACCACGACACCCCAGCGCGTCAGGAGATCGGGCGCGGCATTCAACACCGTCACCTGGTCGAAGTCGCAGAGCCGCAGGCCCTGGCCACAGGCCATCACGCGGATCATGTCGCCGATCCGCATCCGGCGCATGGCCTCGACTGGGAAATCTGCCATCACGTTCGCCACGCCACCATGCTTGCCGGTGACCAATCCGACGGCGCCGGTGGCCGGACCCGAGACGATTTCGGCCTTGTTTCCAACGCAGGCCAGGACGTTCAGCGCGCGGTTCGCCGCGCCCCGCCCGGCGGCGACCCCCTTGTCGATGGCCCGGAAGGACACGGCGGGCTCCAGATGATCGGCGGCCAGCCCGACACATCGGTCGCCGATCCGGTGGCTGAGGGTGATGCCGCCCGATCCGGGCAGGACGCGCAGGCCGCCATCCTGCCCCAGCCGGTAGGCCGAGCCCTTGGTGAGCGGCGGGGCGATCTGACCGAGGACCGAGATGGCCGCGATCTCGGTGCGATTGATGCGCGGGGGCTTGCCTTCGGTGCTCACGGCTCAAGCTCCGTCCAGATCGCGTGCGCGTCCCGCCATGGGTTGCGGGCCGGATCGACTGTCACGTCGTCGGGCTCGAAATCGTCCTCCTCCTCCAAGACCACCGCCGGGGCCCGTGGCGACGAGATGCAGACGAGCGCCAGGCGGGCGCCGCCGGCATAGGCCATCTCCAGCGGCATGGGCAGGTGAGGGCCGAAGGTTGACCGGATCAGTCGGCGGGCCGCCGCGTCTTCGGCGCGTCTTACCGGGAGCCCCGCCCGTTCGAGCAGGGCGCAGAGCCGCGGCGACGCCGTCGGCCGGGACGTCGTCAGGATAACCGGCGGCCTGTCGGCCGCGACGGCCAAAAGCGCGGCCGCGTCGCGCGCGCAGAGATCCATTGCGGTCATCTTGTTGGCTGCGGCCTGACGTTCCAGGAGGGACGCGAAGAAACGACTGCGGCTAACCCCGCTTTGGGGAAAGGCCGTGGGCAGCCGGCTTTCGAAGAGAATGTCACCCAGCCAATAGAACCGTTCGAGCAAGGTCGTGGCCGTCCAAATGTCGTGCCATTCGCCGACATGGGCCATCATCCCCTCGATGTCTTCGTCGGGATCGGCGAAATCCGCATAGCTCTCCACTTCGAAGCGCTGAAGGAGAGACCAAAGCGATTGCACCAGCCAGCATCGACGCTCCGCCGCCAGGGCCAGCGAGACCGCCAGCCCGTAATCCGAGAAGGCCAACCTGCCGTCGATGACAAGGTCGGGCTGGGTCTCCACGATGGACGCGCGTGCGGGACGATGATGTGTCATCGGTCGGCCTCACCTTGTCGTTGCCCTCACGCCGATGCGCGCTTGGGGTGCGGAAGCCCCACGGACCAGCGCAATTGGTCGCTGACGCCCGGGAAGCGTCGGCCCTCGGCCGTCAGGCGATAGGCCGCGATCCAAGCCTCGGCATAGGCCGCGATGGGCCGGATCTCGGAGCGGAACACCTCGATATCGACGGTCGTCTCGAAATCGTTGGACGCGACGAATTCCAATGCGCGCCGTCCGGCCTCGGCCATCTTCGAGCGCTGGGACAAAGGCGTTTGCCCCTTGAGATGCCGCTGGCTGACTTGCTCGATCACGTCCCATTTGTTGTTGGCGTCAAAGCTTTTCATGATGTCCGGTGCCTCGAATAGGTCCAGCGCCGTCCGCAGGTACTGTCCGACCTCATGCGTCAGGGCGAGGATGTTGCCGTAGCTCGCGCGGTCGAGCGCATAGCGCAGATCCGTCCCCAGCCGCTGGATCGACGCGATGTTGCCGAAGGGGCGGTCGTTGATCTGCTGGCTGCCCTTGATGACCTCGCTGACCGTCAGGTCGCGGGTGTATTGCGCGAGCGAGGACATGAAGGCGACGAACTGGTAGTGGAAATTCTTGTTCACCACGGCGCCCGCGGGGATCGGCCCGCCGCCGTAATTGAACGCGCGCTTGTAGGCGATCATCCGGTCGCGCTTGGTGTAGCGAAGCGGCTTCCACTTCTCGAGGATGTACAAGCCCCGCGCTCCCGGCCCCTGCTGGATGCGCAGACGCCCGAGTTGGAAGAGCTTGCGAAGCGCGTCGACGACCTCGAACACCTTCATGCGTTCATGCTGGTAGATGTAATAGAGTTCCGCCGCCGCATGGAGCTGCGAGGGGATGACGGCAGCGTCGAAATCCGGCTTGATCCGATAATAGGGCAGATCGCCCCAATCCTTCACGCCCTCGCTGCCGAAGCCGATGATGTCCGGGAAGGCGAAGCTCTGCTCGTCCTCCCCTTCCAGGAGGGTCTGGAAGCGGGCTTCGAATTGGCGTTCGAAAGCCGCCCGCTCCTCGGCGCTCAGGTTGCCCAACTCCTCACGGTAGAACCTCTGGAACAACCGCTTCAGGGTCTCGTTCGTTTCAAAGGATGGCATGGCTGAACCTCGGCGTTTGGGACAGGGCGTCGGGCGGCGCGTGGGCCGTCAGGTGCCCTTCTGATCGATCATCTGCTGGGCGATGATCATGACTTCCTCGACCTCCTCGGGATCGGGGGGATCCGGCATGTTGTCGGGATCGTCCTGATAGGCCTTCGCCAGTTGGGCGTGGACGATCTCGGCCCGCTTCTTGTCGCCCTCGGGCTTCACGGCGAGCAGGTCCTGGACCGATTCGTATCCGGCTTTCCGCAGGCCCCGCACGTAGACCTCGCTCGCGTTGAATTTGAGCGAACTTGGGTTGATCCCATACATCAGCACGCGGGGCACCCAGGGATGCAGATGCCAGTATTGATAGCGATGCCTGGCCTCGAGCGCCTGAAGGCGGCGCTCCTGATGCAGTTCCCACCTGTCGTGATTGACGATCCGGTCGGCTAGCATCGCTATATGCTTGGACTGCGCGTCGATCAGGTCCTTCCAACCGTCCTGCCGCGCGACCTTCTCGGTCAGGACGAGGATGTCGCGCTCCACGCGGTCGATCCGTCCCGACTTGGCGTCGCGGGTCGCATCCGCGATATCCTTGAGCCGCCCATGGAAAGCATTCTTGGCTGGCTGGTTTTCGAAATTCGGCATCGCTCTGATCCCTTTCCTATGACCGGCCCGGCGAAGCGGTGTTCTCGGCCAGATCCTCGATAGACACCTCCAGATCGCGCGGGATGGAGATATCGACATCGCCACACGGCTGGTAGTCGACCCCGTCCGTCTCGTCGCGCAGCCGCTCCAACGCGGCCTGGATGAGGTCGCGCACCACCGGAGCCCCGCCGTTCAGGCCGAAATGCCGATGGTTGCAGCGGCTCGACATGTTGCGGACGAGATTCTCCCATTGCCGCTCGGACTGAAGCTGGCTGCAGAGCACTTCATGCACGCTCCGGGCCGCCGCGACATGGGCGTCGATATCCGGATCGAAGTCCGGGAAGGCCTGACCGTTCCGGAACTGCTCGGCGCTGTTGCCGATCCCGACCAAGGGCGCGATCAGGCTCAGGCCGGCCGCGCGCACGGCTGGGATTTGATCGAGCTGGTCGTGGGCGGCGCGCAACACGAACTCGAAAGCAACCGCCGTCAGCAACGAGTCACTGACCCCGCTGGGCGCCTGGGCCATCACGTCGATGGCCCGGTCGATATCGTAGAGCGTCTTGCCCCCGATCAGCAGCGCGCGCGTGGTCTCGTCATCGCAGGAGCAGCAGCAGAGGCAATCCAGAGCTTCGGCGAATTGCCCCCGGAAGCGGATCACCTGCAACAGCAGATCGGTGATGCCGTCCGGCTGGCTCGATCCGTAGAGGCCGTAGAACAGAAGCGGCGGGCGCGCGATGAAGACCAGGCGATGGCCCGAGCGGGCGGCGCCGAACCCTTCGATGAAGTATTGGATCGCCGCCAGGAAGTTGGTGAGCGGCGGGCTCTGCGGCGTGGCGACGCCGCTGGCGACGCGCACGAACCGTTCAAGCTGGGCCGTCACCACGACCGACGTGGCGCCAAGGGCGCGCATGGAATCCGACGTCTGACCGGACGCGAGCGAGATCATCTCGTCGAACGTGTTTCCGAGATAACCCTCGTCGAGGAACGCCCTGAGCTCCGTGGCGCCCTGGTTTTCGAGTGCTTGATGAAGCTGCCGCAGCGCCGTGAGGCCTCGGGGCCAACTGTCGGGCGAATGGGCATTCTGCTTGGAGGCCTCCAGATTGCGGAGCGCGGCCAGGACCGCCTCGCGCCGGGTCTGAAGTTCCGCTGCCGCCGATTGCAGGATGATCGAGGTGCTGGTGACCCCGCCCGCGGCCAATGCTTCGCCCGCCTTCACGAGGATCAGGGCCCCCATGTTGTCGCAGCTCTGCGCCAGGCGGCAGAACAGGCCCGGCACACAGCCTGTCATCGCCGCGAGGTAGCGGGCCAGCCGCGCGTAGTCCGTCAAGATGCGCCGCGCCGCGAAGGCCCGGTCCCGCTCGCCCGCGCCCAGCGCCAGCGCCGCCGAGGCCAGGCCGCCGCGCGCCGCCGCGCGAATCGCGCTGGCCCAGCCGCGCAACTCCGGTTCGATGTCCTTGAGCTGGCTCTCGTTGATCAATGCGTCGAGGTCCCGGTCGATATCGGCCCGCGCCTCCGCCATCTCGCGCGTCTCGACCGAGCGGGCCGAGGGCGCGGCCGGCAGGGGCGCCGCCATCCGGTCGATGCCGGGCAGTCCCGCGCGTTCTCGGCGCAGGGCCTCCGCATCGCCCCCGAAGCGCTTCAGCAGGGCCTCCGCGACCTGCCCCGGATTGCCCGGATCGGTCACGCGCAGGGCCTTCCGGATCACGTTGTCCACGGTGACGGTCGTGTTCGACCGCAGGGGGCGTCCAGTGTCGTTGGCTTCGCTCATCGCTGTCACCTTTCTTGTGATCTCAGGCCGCAAGGGCGGCAGGCCCGAGGACGGGATCGAGGCGCCCGCGCGCCGCAGTGGTCGAGAGATGCCGGATCACGGCATCGGACATGGCTTGGGCAGACGCGCCCATGGTCAGGGCGAAGCGGCTGGCGCTGACCAGATGGCGGGGGGGCAGGTCCGGAATGCGGCCGTTCGCCAGCATGACCGCTCCGCGCCGAATGCACGCCTCCTGGTCGCGCGTGAAGGGGATGACATCGACGAGCGCCCGCTGCGCGAGATTGCGGCGCGGCTGGAACGCAATCTCGTCGACGACGGCCGGGATGATCCGGTTGACGCTGCTCAGCAGCGGGCGCGGCATGCGCCCCGCACGGCCCGACCCGTAGAGATCGCGCCAGACCTCCCGCGCCTTCGCGGCATCCGCCGGAAAGCCCAGACGGCGCATCATCTCGGCCAGGATAAAGGCCCGCAGATACCCCGTCGGATGCGCCCCGCCCGGCTTGTAGGTCAGGGCCTTCGGTCCGGGATGCGCCAGAAAATCCATCATGCCCCAAGCGGAGGCGGTGCCGCCTAGGCAGATCGCGGCGAGATCGGCGAAGATCTCCTTGTGCCAACGCCGATAGATCGCCGCCACCAGGGGGCTGGCGCGGTCCCGCGCCAGGCGCGCGGTCACGGCGTTCCGGTTCTCGTGCCAGATGCCCAGATCGGCCTGGAGATTGTGGGCCACTTCATGCAGGAAAACCGATTGCCAGGGATTGTCGCGATCCCACGGGATTCGGATCACCGGAAACGGATTGGCCTCGCCCAGAAGACGCGACAGTGACACGCCGCGCCGCATGGTGGCGGGGGAATAGCCATGCTCCATATAGGTGAGCGGGCGGAGGATCCTGTGGTCGAAGACCATCGGCGCATTCTCCAGAACGGCCTCGTAGCAATCGACCGCGATCGCGTCATGGGCGGCCAGCGCCGGCGCGAAGGACGTCGCGCGCTGCGAGAAGATCTCGAACAGCATGCCGAAGGTTCGGCGCGCCCGGTCCACCTCCCGTTCCGCCAGGGCGATGGAGACCATCACCTCGCGCGGATGGGCGGCGGCCGCATGGGCTTTCAGGAAAGCGATCCGCCGGCCGATCCGCTTGTCGATCGAGGCCAGCCGGCGGTTCGCCGACTGGAAGTGCGCGGGGCTCGGGGCGAACCCCGCGAACTTCTCCGGAAGACCCACGCGCCGGGGCGTCAGCGTGCTCAACCGTCTCGACCGCGCGACGAGAGCGCGGACCTTCGCGTCGATGAACTGCCTCGTGGCGACGGCGGGACGCATGGACAGGGTCTCCCTCTGCTTGGCGATTTTGCTCTCAGGCGGCGCTGATCGTGATCCGGGCGGGCCCGGGGATCACGTAGCTCTTGCCACCCATGCCGGGCTTGGCGACGCCGGCCCTCTTGACCTGCGCGTCCGCCTTGCGCTTGGGCTTCGCCAGCTTCCGCGTAAGGGCCGTA
>JBCCCB010000027.1:0-22675 GCA_039033775.1 Pseudomonadota bacterium
CGTCGTGTCGAAGCAAT
Organism: Pseudomonadota bacterium; assembly: GCA_039033775.1. Classification (GTDB taxonomy): domain Bacteria; phylum Pseudomonadota; class Alphaproteobacteria; order Rhodobacterales; family Rhodobacteraceae; genus Jannaschia. The sequence continues at coordinate 18 of JBCCCB010000027.1, forward strand.
AGCGCGGGTCGTCGCCCAGAACGTAGTAGGACGCGTTGTCGATGCCCCGGAAGGACAGCGTCGGTCCCATTTGGTTGCCTTCGGCGGTGTGGTTGTAGACCACGTCCAAGATCAGCTCGATACCCGCATCGTGCAGGCGGCGGACCATCACCCGAAACTCCTGCAACGCGCCAGCCACCAGATAGCGGGACGCGGGGGCGAAGAATCCCAGGGTATTGTAGCCCCACCAATTGACCAGCCCGCGCTCGATCAGATGCCGGTCGTCGGGGAAGGCATGGATCGGCAGCAGTTCGACCGCCGTCACGCCCAGGCGCTGCAAATGCGCGATCGTGGCGGGATCGGCCAACCCCTCGAAGGTGCCGCGGATCGGTTCCTCCAGATGGGGCGCGCTGGCGGTCAGGCCGCCGATATGGGCCTCGTAGATCACCGTTTCGGCCCAGGGCCTGCGGGGACGCACATCTTCGCCCCACGTGGCGGAACCGGAGGTCACGACGCATTTCGGCATCAGCCGCGCGCTGTCACGGCGGTCGAAGCTGAGATCTTCGCGCCGATGCCCGACCTTGTAGCCGAACAACGCGTCGTGCCATTTCAGCTCGCCCGCATGCGCCCGGGCGTAAGGATCCAGAAGCAGCTTGTTGGGATTGAACCGATGACCCGCTTCCGGGGCATACGGCCCGTGCACGCGGTAGCCGTACAGATCGCCGGGCCGCACGTCAGGCAGGTAGCCATGCCAGATCTGATGGGTCTGCTCGGGCAGCGGGATACGGGCGATCTCGCGGGTTCCGGTATCGTTGAACAGGCAAAGCTCGACCCGCTCAGCATGGGCGGAGAAGAGGGCGAAATTGACGCCAGCCCCGTCCCAGGTCGCGCCGAGCGTCGCGGCGGTGCCCGCGTGGACGGTATAGTCGGAGGACATGTCGTTCCGTTTCAGGTTTCCGGTACCAGGACCAGGGTTGCAAGGGGCGGCAGAACCAGAGAGGCGGAGACCGGCTGGCCGTGCCATCCGTCGCCTCCGGCTTCGACGGCGCCTCCGTTGCCAGTTCCGGTTCCGCCATAGGATATGGCGTCGCTGTTGAATGCCTCGCGCCAACGACCGCCTTGCGGCAGGCCGACGCGGAAATCCGGAAGGGGCACGGGCGCGAAATTGCAGATCACGGCAAGGGGCGGCACGTCGTCGCCGGACAAGCGCAGGAACGAGAAAACGTTGTTATCCGCATCGCCGCCGTCGATCCAGCGGAAGCCGGACGGATCGCAATCCAGCCGGTGCAGTGCCGGGTGATCGCGGTAGAGCGCGTTGAGGTCGCGCACCAGATTCTGCACGCCCCGATGTGCGGGGTCGTCCAGCAGATGCCAGTCGAGCGACCGGTCGTGCGACCATTCCCGCTCCTGCGCGAACTCGCAGCCCATGAACAGCAGCTTCTTGCCCGGATGGGTCCACATCCAGGACAAGTAGGCGCGCAGGTTCGCCATGCGCTGCCAGGCGTCGCCCGGCATCTTGCCCAGGAGCGAGCCTTTGCCATGCACCACCTCGTCATGGCTGATCGGCAGCACGAAGTTTTCGCTGAAGGCGTAGTGCAGCCCGAAGGTCATCTTGTCGTGGTGCCAGCGCCGGTTGATCGGGTCCTCGGCGATGTAGGACAGGGTGTCGTGCATCCAGCCCATGTTCCACTTGAAGTCGAACCCCAGGCCCCCGTCCTGTGCCGGGCGCGATACACCGGGGAAAGCGGTCGATTCCTCGGCGATGGTGATACCATGGGTCCGGGCCGCCACCTGGGCATTCACGTCGCGCAGAAAGTCGATCGCATCGAGGTTCTCGCGCCCGCCATGGCGGTTCGGAATCCATTCGCCCTCGTCGCGCGAGTAGTCCAGGTACAGCATCGAGGCGACCGCATCGACGCGCAGCGCGTCGACATGCAACTCGGACATCCAATAGATCGCCGAGGCCCGCAGGAAGTTCGACACTTCCCGGCGTCCGTAATTGTAGATCAGCGTGTTCCAATCCTTATGGAAACCCAGGCGCGGGTCCTCGTGTTCGTACAGCGCCGTGCCGTCAAAGCGCGCCAGCCCATGCGCGTCCGAGGGGAAATGCGCGGGCACCCAGTCCATGATGACGCCGATGCCGCGCCCGTGCAGATGGTCGACCATCGCGGCGAAATCGTCCGGGCCGCCGAAGCGCGAGGTGGGCGCGAACATCCCGATGGGCTGATAGCCCCAGGACGGGGTAAAGGGATGCTCCGACAGCGGCAGGAACTCCACATGGGTGAAGCCCATCTCCGCCACGTAGTCGGCCAGCAGGGGCGCCACCTCGGTATAAGACAAGACCGTATCGCCCTCACCCCGGCGCCAGGACCCCAGATGGACCTCGTAGATGGACACGGGCTCGCCGCGCAGATCGGGTCGGCCCCGCGCCATCCACTCCGCGTCGCGCCAGTCGTGCTTGGGCGCGGTCACGATCGACGCGGTGCCGGGCGCGGGCTCCATCCGGCGTGCTAAGGGGTCGGCCTTGAGCGGCAGCACCTCGCCATGGACGCCCACGATTTCGAATTTATAGAGATCACCCTCGGTGACGTCCGGGATGAACAACTCCCAAAGCCCGCCACCAAGGCGGCGACGCATCGGGTGGCGGCGGCCGTCCCAGGCGTTGAAATGGCCCACGACGGACACGCGCCTGGCATTGGGCGCCCAGACGGCGAAAGCGCAGCCCGCGATACCCTCGTGGGTGGTCGGACGGGCGCCGAGCCGGGTCCACAACTCCTCGTGGCGGCCCTCGGCCAGAAGATATTCGTCCATGTCGCCCAGCACGGGCGGCAGGCGATAGGGATCGTCGCGGTCCCATTCGTGGTCGCCCGCGCGGCACCGCAGGCGGTAGGGAAACGGCTTCCGCCTGGGGAAGACCGCATGGAATACGCCTTCCGGATGGATGCGCGTCATTGAGGCAAGGGCCTTGCCCTTCGCGTCCAGCACGTCGACCTCGCCTGCGTCGGGGGCGAAGACGGTGATCGAAGGTGGCTTGCCGTGCATGCCCAGTACCGCGAACGGGTCCGACAAGTGTCCCCGGACGACCGCCTCCAGGGTTCGATCATCATGGGGCAGATTGGTCTGGTCTCGCATCAGGCGTCCCCCATCACATGCAGAAGACCTTTGAGCGGCACGCCGATCCAGGCTGGCCGGAACGCGCGTTCATATTCGATCTCATAGGCGCATTTGCGGATTAGCCAGAGGTCGAGCAGCGCCGCCTCGAAGCCAGGTTCGCCACGCAGGTCGATGCCAACCTCGGCCCGCCACGCGTCAAGAAAGGCGCCCGCCGTGGCGGCGCGCCATTCGTCGATCTGCGCCGCCGTACGCTCGGGGTCGGCGCCACCTTCGATGCGGCGGTCGAGCGCGGTCCAGAGGGCGTAGTCGAAGCTGCGCAGCATACCGGCCACGTCGCGGAGCGGCGAGGCCTTGGCCTGCCGCTCCGCCAGGCTGCGCGCGGGCTCACCCTCGAAGTCGATGATGGCGAGGTCACCCTGAGCGACCAGCACCTGGCCGAGATGATAATCGCCATGCACACGTGTCAGGGCGCCCGACGGCGCGTGGCCGCCCACGGCGTCGATCCGCGCCAGCACCGCGTCGGACATCGCCTTCACCCGCGCCGCCGTCTCGGCCGCCTCGCCTGTTAAAGCCGACGGGTCGAGGCGGTCGAGCGTTGCGCCGACCTCGTCGCGCGTCTCGGACACCAGGGTCGCCAGTGCGCTTGCATCCATGGGCTCCGCCCCGAAGGCGCCCTTGCCCGAGGCCAGCGCGGCGTGCATCTGCCCTGTCCGCTGCCCAAGCAACGTTCCCAGGTCGAGCGCGCCGATAGAGAGCGGCCGCTCGTCCCCCTCATGCCCCACCTCGCGGGCCTCGATCTCTCGGTCCAGGCCCTCGGTGACGAAGGCCCAGGCGTCACCTTGATTGGGGACGAATTCGCTGGCCGCGGCCAGCACCGTCTCGGTCCCGTCCTCGGCGACCCAGGCGATTGTGCCCAACAGGCGCGGCGTGGCGTCGAACGAGGTTTCCTCGGTCAGAAAGCGCGGCACTTCGATATCGGGCTGCACGCCCTCGCGGATGCGGCGATAGAGCTTGAGCACGAGGCTGTCACCGAACGCCACCGAGGCATTGGACTGCTCCACCCCGATCAGGCGCGGCTCGCCGGCCGCGTCGTCGGACGGCAGGTCGTCCCCCGAGAAGACGAGTCTGCCGCCGTCGCCGGCCACCTCCAGCCCTTCGCGCATCGCTCCTAGCAAGGCGCGGGCCATCTCCTCGTCCGAGGCGCCGTCGCGCAAGGCGCCCACCTTGTTGGTGCGCCGCAACTTGGCAAGCGTCGCGGGCAGCTTCGGCGACAGGCTAAGCGCCGCTTCGTCCCAGATCGCCGAAAGCGGCAGGAAGTAGGACTGAACCTCGCCCCCGGTCTCGACATCCATCGCGGCCAGCATGTGCCGACCGTCGGACAATTCCCCAAGGGACCGCAGCGAGACGGACCCGGCGCCCGTATCCTTGCCCGCGAACCAGCGCTGAAGCGAAACGTATTGCGGCAGGCTCGTCTCCTCGAATTGCTTGGCCTCACGGCTGGACAAAGCGCCCGACAGGGTCCCATCGCGCGTGGTCAGCGTCACGAAATCGGGCAGGACCGGCGGGATCGGCGTGTGCCAATCCGGCGCCTCCTCCTCGGAGGCGAGTAGGAACCAGAAGAAGCCATAGGCCGGCAGCGTCAGCATATAGGGCAGTTCACCCACCGGCGGAAACGGCGATTGGCCGACCAATTCGACCGGCACGCGGCCGACATACCGGCTCAGGTCGATCTCCACGGCCTGCGGCGCCCGGCTCAGATTGGCCACGCAAAGGACCGCATCGTCGCCGTCGGCGCCAGCCTCGACTTCTTTTGAGCGGCGAATATAGGCCAGGATCTTGCGATTGGCCGGATAAAGCAAGTCGATCTCGCCTCGTCCGAAGACGTCATGCTTCTTGCGCACCGCGACCATGCGGCGGATCCAGTTGAGATAGGACGATGGCGAGGCCGCCTGCGCCTCGACATTCACGGCATCGTAACCGAAGATCGCGTCCTGGATCGTCGGCAAGTAAAGGCGTTGCGGATCGGCGCGCGAGAAACCAGCGTTTCGGTCGGCCGACCATTGCATCGGCGTGCGGACCCCATCGCGGTCGCCCAGATAGATGTTGTCGCCCATCATGATCTCGTCGCCGTAATACATGATCGGCGTGCCCGGCATCGAAAGAAGCATGGAATTCAGCAATTCGATCTTCCGCCGGTCGTTCTGCATCAGCGGCGCGAGGCGGCGGCGGATGCCCATGTTGATGCGTGCGCGCTTGTCGGCGGCATAGGTCTCCCACAGGTAATCCCGCTCCCGGTCGGTCACCATTTCCAGCGTCAACTCGTCGTGGTTGCGCAGGAAGATGCCCCATTGGCATTCCTCGGGGATCTCGGGCGTCTGGCGGATGATGTCCGAGATCGCGTGCCGATCCTCCTGGGCGACGGCCATGTACATCCGGGGCATCAGCGGGAAGTGGAAGCCCATATGGCATTCGTCGCCATCGCCGAAGTACGGGCGGGTGTCCTCGGGCCATTGGTTGGCCTCGGCCAGTAGCATCCGGCCCTGATAATGGGCATCCAGATCCTTACGGATTGCTTTCAGGACATCATGGGTCTCGGGCAGGTTTTCGTTGTTGGTTCCGTCACGCTCCACCAAGTACGGGATCGCGTCGAGGCGCAGGCCGTCGACGCCCTTGTCGAGCCAGAAGTGCATCACGTCGAGGACTTCGGCGATGACGGCGGGGTTGTCGAAGTTCAGATCCGGCTGATGGTCGAAGAAGCGGTGCCAGTAGAATTGCTCGGCCAACGGGTCCCAAGTCCAGTTGCTATCGTGGGTGTCGTTGAAGATCACCCGGGTCGTGTCCATCCACCTGGTCGGGTCGTCGGACCAGACGTAGAAGTCCCGTTCTGGACTATCCTTCGGGGCTTTCCGGGCGCGCTGGAACCATTCGTGCTGGTCGGAGGTATGGTTGATGACCAATTCGGTGATGACCTTCAGGCCGCGCCGATGGGCTTCGTCGACGAAGGCCTGGAAATCGTCCATGTCGCCGTATTGCGGGTTCACGGCTTTGAACTCCGCGATGTCGTAGCCGTCGTCGCGCAGGGGCGAGGGATAGAATGGCAGCAGCCAAACCGCCGTCGCGCCCAGGCTTTCGATATGGTCCAGGCGCTGCATCAGGCCCTTGAAGTCGCCGATCCCGTCGGCATTCGAGTCCTGGTAAGCCTTGACGTGGCATTGGTAGATGACCGCATCCTTGAACCAATCTTCCCGGTCGGCGTCGGCGACGATGGTGGCGGCCGGATTGAGGACGTTCATCGTGCAGCTCCGGGCGGGGTCAGTTTCCAGATGGCGTAGGGACGGTTTTCAGGATCGAGAGCCAGGCGGTGGCGCATTCCGTGCCACGTAAAGGAGTTGCCGTGGATCAGGTCCTGCACCTCCACGCTGGCATCGTCGGGCAGCCCGAATTCCCAGAGCGGCACCTCGAACTCGAACTCGGCACCGGCATGGGGGTCGAGCAGCACGTGGAACAGCACAGCATCGCCCGTGTCCGCGTCATGGCGCAGATAAGATAGGACCCGGTCGTCCTGGGCGGGCGCGAAGGTCAGGTTCATCGGGTCCCGCATGGCGGGCCGTTCGGCCCGCAACCGATTGATCAGGCGCACGTCGTCCTTGATGTGACCCGATGCGTCGGGGTCGCGGTGCTTCAATTCGTACTTCTCCGAATCCAGGTACTCCTCCTTGCCGGGCATCGGCTTGCCCTCGCAGAACTCGAAGCCGGAATAGAGCCCCCAATTCCCCGCGAGGCTGGCCGCAAGAATGGCCCGTGTCCGGAAGCCCGGCCGGCCGCTGGTCTGCAGCAGGATGGGATTGATGTCCGGCGTGTTGACGAAGAAGTTGACGCGCATGTGATCCCGGCAATCCTCGGTCGTCAACTCGGTCAGGTATTCAGTCAGTTCGGCCTTGGTGTTGCGCCAGGTAAAGTAGCTGTAGCTCTGGTTGTAGCCGAGCTTGGCCAGGCGTTTCATCACTTTGGGCCGGGTAAAGGCCTCGGCCAGGAAGATCGCGCCAGGATGGTCGATCCGCATTTCGGCGATCAGCCATTCCCAGAACGGAAACGGCTTGGTGTGCGGATTGTCGACACGGAAGATCGTGACGCCATGACCGGCCCAGAAGCGGAACATCTCCAGCACCGCTTTCCAAAACGGCCAGTTCGGCTCTCCGTCGTCGAGATAGTAGCGAAAGTTAACGATGTCCTCGTACTTCTTCGGCGGGTTCTCGGCATATTTGATCGACCCGTCGGGCCTCCATTCGAACCATTCCGGATGCTCCGTCATCCAGGGATGGTCCGGTGAGGCGTTCAGCGCGATATCGAGCGCGATCTCCAGACCCTTCTCGCCCGCGGCGGCAACCAGATGGTCGAAATCGTCCAGCGTACCCAGATCTGGATGCACGGCCATGTGCCCGCCCTCGGGCGAGCCGATCGCATAGGGACTGCCCACATCGTCCGGTTCTGCCGTCAGGGTGTTGTTCTTGCCCTTGCGGTTGGTCGTCCCAATCGGGTGGATCGGCGGAAAGTAGAGCACGTCGAAGCCCAGGTCGGTGACGTAGTCCAGATGCCGCTCCACATCCGCGAAGGTGCCATGCCGGCCGGGGCCGCCCATCGAGCGGGGGAACAGTTCGTACCAGGCCGAAAAGGCCGCCCGCTCCCGGTCGACCCAGACCGGAAAGGGCGGCGTCTCGGTGACGTTGGCGCGCGGGCCGATGCGGGACATCAGTTCGGAGGCGTCCTGCGACAGCAGCACCGCCTGGCCGCCACGACCCTTGGCCGCGGCCCGCAGGGCTTTCAGCTGCTGGGCATCCTGTCCCTTGGCGCGCAACCCCTTGAGCAGGGCGACGGCCTCCAGGATTTCGACCTCGACGGACTGACCGGCGGCGACTTTCTTGGCGGTGTCGCGCGACCAGGTCCCCCAGAGGTCCCGCCAAGCGCGCACGACATAGCTTGCCGGACCCGGCCCTTCGAAGGCGACCCGCCCGCGCCAGCGGTCGTTGACGTCGTGCTCCAACGCCTCGGTGCGGATCGCACCGCCCGGCATGGTCGCCACGATTTCGGCGCCCAGGACCTCGTGCCCGTCGGAATAGATGTCGGCGGTGATCTCGGTCCGCCATCCGGCCACGGCCTTCGCGGCGAAGCGGCCCATATCGACGGCGGGCGAAACGCCCTCGATTGCCAGTCGCGCCATCGGCACGGACACTCCACCGCCCTTGCCTCCGCGCCGTTGCTTGGATGGGTCCTTCGTGTCCTTCATTCCGCTGATCTCCCGTTGTCCCATATGTGTCAACCACGCCGGATCGACGGATGTTCCCCCGAAGGCGCAGGGGTGGGCTTGTCTGCCGGCCCGCCATTTGCCGTGGCGCGCCGATCGCCGGCCGACATGTTCCGCACGATCCCCGTGGAAACGGACGTTCCCGTGACATGGACCGTTCCGCAGTAATGATGCCTCCAAGGTCCCGTATTGTCCTTCACACGGCCCTTAGATGGAGCGACATCCGAGATGAGCAACATTCCCGCAACTATGGTCCTGCGGCCGCCTCGCTCCGAATAGGTCTCGATGCCCTGCATCTTGCGATATCGCCTCTGGGTGTTCGGGCGGCCTGCGATGACGTTTGGGCAGGACAAACCCGGCGACGGGTCGATCATCGAAGACGCCGACGTCCCTTAAGCAGAAACGCTGCGACCCGGCAACGGATCCGCTCCGCCCGATTGACGGGCCAAGCTAAGCGGTCTCTTGCGTGAAAAGGTCCTGAAATTCCAGCCGCAGCTGGTTCTTCTGGACTTTTCCCATCGCATTGCGCGGCAGTGACTCGACGACGATCAGGCGGCGAGGATGTTTGAACCGGGCCAGTTTCGCTTGGACGGCCGCCGTCACGAGGTCGATATTGATCTTTCCATCCATCGCGGGAACCAGCAGGCCGATGGGCGTCTCGCCGAAATCGGGATGCGGCACCCCGATGACGGCAGATTCCAGGACACCGGGTTGATCGTCCAGCACCAGTTCGACCTCTTTCGGATAGATATTGTAGCCCCCCGAGATGATCAGATCCTTGTCGCGTCCGACGATCGAAAGATAGCCGTCGCTATCGAACCGACCCAGATCGCCGGTGATGAAGAACCCGTCCTCGCGCATTTCATCGGCGGTTTTCTCCGGCATGTTCCAATAGCCGGAAAAGACATTGGGACCGCGAACCTCGATCCGGCCGATATCCCCGTCCGGTAGCGTATTGCCACAACCGGGATCGGCGATCCGGACCTCGACGCCCGGCAGCGGGTGGCCCACCGTGCCCGCCCGCCGTTCGCCGTCATGGGGATTTGAGGCGATCATCCCGGTTTCTGTCATGCCGTATCGTTCGAGAATCCGATGACCGGTCCGGGCCTCGAACGCGACATGGGTGTCCGCCAGAAGCGGGGCGGATCCCGACACGAAAAGACGGACGTTTCGGACAAGATCCGGCGCGACGCGAGGGTCTTCGAGCATGCGGGTATAGAAGGTCGGCACACCCATCATGGCCGTCGCGCGGGGGAGATCCTCGACGAGCATGTCCATGTCGAATTTCGGCTGGAAGATCATCGAACCGCCAGCGGCCAGCGTGACGTTCGTTGCAACGAACAAGCCGTGTATGTGAAAGATCGGCAGGGCGTGAAGCAGGACGTCCCCGTCCGTGAACCGCCATGCCTCGGCCAGTGCCATCGCATTCGATAGCAAGTTGCCTTGGGTCAGCATCGCGCCCTTGGACCGCCCCGTGGTTCCAGAGGTGTAGAGAAGGGCCGCCAGATCGTCTTGGGCTCGGGGGACGGGCACGTGATCGGCGGATTGGCCGTCCGCCGCGGCGGCGAGACTGCCGTCGCCGGATGCGCCCAAGGTCTCGACGTGGGCCTGCGCGGCGGTGGCGATCCGGCCCGCCCCCTCTTGCCGGGCGGGATCGCAGACAAGCATCCTTGCCCGGCTGTCTTGCACGAAATAATCCAGTTCTTCATCCGTATAGGCCGTGTTCAGCGGCAGAAAGACGAGGCCCGCGCGCAGGCAGGCCACATAGAGCGCGAGGGCGTCGGCGGATTTCGCGACCTGGGCCGCAAGGCGGTCTCCAGGCGACAGACCGAGGGCCGACACCGCGTTCGCGATTCGCGCGGATCGGTCGAGGAAGTCCGACCAAGTGACCGTCTCCCCCCCTGGCAGAAGAAGGAAAGGCGTGCTCCGCCCGGCATGTGGCGCGAGCAGACGATCGAAGAGCGGGTTGGACATCTCTCGGATTCCTCAGACTGGGGACCGGTCGCGCGACCAGAGCGCCCGGACGTCCGCGCTGGCCACGATCTCGCCCGTGGCGGCAAAGCGCTCGTGGTTCTGCGACATCCGGTCCAGATCGTAGAGATAGTTGACCATCGCGCCGCCCGATTGGCGGCGGCCTTTCTCGGACATGTCGGCCTTGGCATGCACGGCCTGCAGAACGGCCCCGTTGCCCAGATGAAACCGTGCGACCGGGTCGCGCGGCCGTCCCGACGGGGTCTTGGCCTCTAGCAGGTAACGGGCGGCAAGGCGGCGGATGCTTTGCGCGTCGTCCGGATCAACGGCCGTCCCAGCCTCCTCGGCCCATCGAGCGAGACCCGGGATCGGCGACAAGGTCATGAAGGTCTTCAAGCCCGGAAGGTCCGCCGCGAGGTCGGCCGCGACCTGCTTGATGAGAGAGCTGCCGAACGAAATGCTGGCCAACCCCTTCTGGCAATTCGAGATCGAATAGAAGACGGCCGTATCGGCCTCCTGCGCCGGGATCGGATCGCGGCCATCGGCCAGGAGGGTCTGGATCGACGTCGCAACACCGCTGGTCAACGCAACCTCGACGAAGATCAGCGGCTCGTCCGGCATGGCCGGATGGAAGAAGGCGAAGCAGCGCCTGTCCGGGGGCTCCAGCCGCCGACGGAGGTCGCCCCAACCAGAGATGTCGTGGACGGCCTCGTATTCGATGATCTTTTCCAGAAGGTTCGCGGGCGTCTGCCAATCAATCGGGCGCAGAAGAAGAAATCCACGATTGAACCAGGACGCGAAGAGGTGCCGGAAATCGAGGTCCAGGGCCTCCAATTCGGGTTCGCCTGTTCCCAGGCGCAGCAGGTCGGCGCGCATAGCGACCAACTCGCCTGTCGCGCCGGGCACTTGGTTGAGCCGCCGGATCAATTCCTGCCGGGGTGGCTCGGCCGCGGCCGAGAAGGCACGGTAGGTCGCCTTGGATGGCATGCTTTCATAGGCCGCAAGCGTGTCGCGAACACGGTCAGGCACAAGGTTCATCCAGGCCAGCATCCGAAAGAAGTCCAGCCGCGCGATGTCGTCCATCCCAGCATAGCGGTCGAGGATCGCCCGGGCGATGGCCATTCCCGAGACTTCGCCCGATGTGCCCAGCAGATCCGTGGCAAGGTCGGCCATGGGGCGATCCGCCGGGGGGGCGACGCCGCGCAATCGCGGGCGCCGATCCAATATGGTCGAGAGCATGTCCGCCAAGACAGTCATAGCGCAGGTCCCATGACGGCGTCCGGCAACCAGGTCGCGAGGCCCGGAAAGAGGCACAGCAGAACGATAGCCACGACCATGCATCCCACGAACGGCAGCGATCCGGTCAGGATGGTCTTCAGCTTGATATCCGGTGCGATGCCGTTGATGACATAGAGGTTAAGACCCACCGGCGGGCTGATCAGCCCGATTTCCATGTTGATGGTCAGGATCACCGCGAACCAGATCGGATCGAAGTCCGCCGCGACGATGATCGGCAGCAAGATCGGCGCCGCCATCAGGATGACGGCCACGGGCGGCAGGAAGAAGCCCGCGATTAGCAGAAACACATTGACCGCGCCCATCAGGACCCAACGGTTCACGTCCAGCGTGCCGATCCATTCAGCGATGGATTGGGTGATGAACAGCGACGACAGCATATAGCTGAAGACCCCCGCCGCGCCGATGATGAACAGAATCATCACCGATTCCTTGGTCGTGTCGCGCAGCACGTCCCAGATCTTGGCCGGCGACCAGAGTTTATAGATCACCATGGCGATGATCAGACACAGCAACGCGCCGATGGCCGCCGTTTCGGACGGCGTGGCGATGCCGCCATACATGGCATAGAGAACGCCCAGGATGATGGCGATGAACGGCAGGACGCGCGGCAGGACCTCGACCCGTTGCCGCAGCGTGTAGGTCGTGGGCGTCAGGACCGCCGCGTCGCCTGACCGCCAAGTGGCATAAAGCGACCAGGCCATGAACAGGCCGACGAGCAGCAGACCCGGGATCACGCCCGCCAGGAATAGTCGCCCGATCGACGTCTCGGTGGCGATGCCGTAGACGATCATCGTGACCGAAGGCGGGATCAGGATGCCCAGCGTGCCGCCGGCCGCGATGGAACCCGCGGCGATACCGTCGGGATAGCCGCGCTTGCGCATCTCGGGGATGCCCATCTTGCCGATGGCCGCGCAGGTGGCCGGGCTCGACCCGGACATGGCCGAAAACAGCGCGCAGGCCCCGAGATTGCTGACGACCAGCCCGCCGGGCACGCGGGTCAGCCACCGCTCCAATGCTTCATAGAGATCGGCGCCCGCCCGGGTCGAGGCGATGGATGCGCCCATCAGGATGAACATCGGGATGGCGAGCAGCGCGAAGTTGTCGAGCTTGCCGAACATGATCTCGGGCATCAGTTCCAGGCTGCGGAGACCGTCGAATATAACGAGGAAGCCGCCGGAGACGATCAGCAGGCCCAAGGCCACCGACACGCCCGAGAACAGCACGACGATGGTCGCGACGGCGACGAGTCCGCCCAGCAAAAGAGGATCCATGGGCCTAGTCCTCCAGCCCGAAGGGCGTGTCGACGCCGATGGCCACTGCGACCAGGTCCGCGATCAGTTGCAGCAGCAGCAATCCCAGACCGACGACCAGCGACAGATACGGAATCCAAAGCCGAACGCCCCAGACCGTGTCCGACCGCCAGCCCCGGCTATAGGCCATGTGCCAGAACTCCCACGCATAGAAGAGCATGATCGCGACGATCAGGCAGGACAGCGACAACGTCAGATAGAACATCATCCGCCGCGCGGCGCCCTTCAGCGCGAGCGGGATGAGATCCACGTTCACGTGACCACGCAGGCGCTGGACGTAAGGCAAGCCGACGAGCGTGGCCGCGATCATCAGATAGACGACCGCCTCGGTTTGCCACACTGTCGAGCCGTTCAGGATGAACCGCACGAAGATCATCTGACAGGTGATGGCCACCGCCGCGACGATCATCGCCGCCGAGGCCCAACCGGCGAGCGTGCTGATCCAGCCGACGGCGATGAGGAACGGGTTGCCCCCATCCCGCGCGGCATGCGCGGTTGATGCTGTGGCCATGGCGACCTCCCGGTGATGCGTGGAAGATGGGGCGGGCCGCGCTGGGCCCGCCCGACCGGTCAGTCGACCGAAAGCGCCAGATCGAGAAGAGCTTGGCCGTCCGGCGTTTCCTCGACGAAGGCCTTATAGGATGTTTCCTGTGCAAGGGCCCTCCAGGCGTCGAACTCTTCCTGGCTCATCTCCGCGATCTCGACCCCGTTCTCGGCGAAGACACGCGCCGATTCCGCATCCTGTTTCTTCGCTTCCTCCAGATAGAACGCTTCGGCCTTGGCGGCCGCGTCCATCAAGGCGGCCTGCTGCTCCTCCGACAGAGCCTCGAAGGCCGATTTGTTCATCAGCAGCGGCTGATACATGAACCACAACGCGTATTCGCCCGCGGGCGTATAGCATTGCACCTGTTCGTAGATGCGGTAGCTGACGAACGAGGAAGACGAGGTATTTGCCGCGTCCAGAACACCCGTTTGCATGGCGTTGTAGATCTCCGACGACGCCATGGACGCGATGGAGGCCCCGGCTCCCGCCAGCATCTGCTCGAACGCCTTGCCCGCCGCGCGGGTCTGCTTGCCTTCCATGTCGGCGGGTGCGGTGATGCAGCCTTCGCGCCCGGCGAAACCCCCGGCCAGATAGCCATGGACCAGGACGATCACGTCGTCTTCGGCCAGCTTCTCTTCGATGGCCGCCATGAAGGGGCTCTGGTTGAGGCGGGCGGCGTGATCGTGGTTTTTCACCAGGCCCGGCATCAGCGTCAGATTGAAGGCCGGCTGGCGACCGCCGGCATACGACAGCGGCAGGACGGTCATGTCGAGCTGACCGCGCGTCAGCGGCTGATACTGCTCGCGCGCCTTGAAAAGAGACGCGGACGGGAAGATGCGGATGTCGATCCCGTCATCTGCGACGTCGTCGGCGATCATCTGCGCCACCTGGTGGCGCACGTCCGATGTGGACCATTGATGCGACAGGCGAAGTTCCTGAGCGCCGGCCGTCCCGGCAAGGGCCGCGAAGGCGAGCGCGGATGCGGTTCGTCTAAGGTTCATGTCATCCTCCCATTTGCCGGCTTGTCCGGCGATGACGAGCACCCTGATCCATCGGTTAATCCCAAGTCAAGATTTTTGTATGCAAGAAGGCAACTATTGCACATCAAAAATGCCATGTTAGTATCCCGATATGGAGATACGCCGCGCCGAAGCCATCGCCGATCAGGTCGAGGAACTGATCCTGTCCGGAACCTTCGCCAATGGCGAACGGCTGGATGAAGTCGGCCTCGCCGATCGGTTCGGCGTCTCGCGCACGCCCGTGCGGGAAGCGATTCAACGCCTATCGCTATCGGGTCTGGTCGACCTGCGTCCGCGCCGCGGCGCTTTCGTGCGCCAGCCGAACGCGGTCGATCTCTTGGAGATGTTCGAGGTCATGGCCGAGTTCGAGGCGATCTGCGCCCGGCTTGCCACCGGTCTCGCGACGGACGAGGCCATCGCGGAGCTTCGCGACGCGAACGAGGGATGCCGCGCCGCCGTCGAGACCAACGATGCGGACGGCTATTACCGCGCGAACGAGCGGTTCCATCATTTGCTTTATGCACAATCCGGCAATCGTTTTCTGGAAGGCGAAGCTTTGAAGCTCCACAGGCGCCTCAAACCGTATCGCAGGCTCCAGCTTCGTCTTCGCGGACGGATGTCGCAGTCGCTCGCCGAGCATGAAGCGGTCATCGAGGCATTGGAGCGCGGGGACGACGTGGCCGCCGGCCAGATCCTGCGGGATCACGTCGCCGTCCAGGGCGAGAAGTTCCGCCGACTGATGGCGACCCTCCCGATCGCCGCAGAGTAAGCCGGCCCGCTGATGCCGCTCGGGTCGCGCGGGTCAGCTTGACGCCTGGACGCCAGAGCGACAGACCCGCCAGCTTGTGTCACTGGCCGTTATTTCGCTGCCTCCCTCCCCTCTCGCCCAAGGGGAGCCTTCATGGCCTTCGCGAACGACACCATTGCCAGGCGCGTCGAGAAGATGATCGACGCGCTGCGGCTGGTCGAGAAACCGGTTGCGTCAAACAATGTCAATGCCGAGCGGATCGCGTTTGCAACCAACTTTGAGGGTAAATCGCGGATATCCGTAAACCGCATTGATTGTCAGTGACACGCGGAGAGTATCTCCGCAGGCGTCTTTGCGGCAATCAAGCCATGCCGTTGCTGATTTTGAATTGACATGTCTTGCCAGCACCCTGGGCCGCGCAACACGTTTCCTCGCAACGGCAATGCGGAGAAACCAAGACCCGGTAGAGGCGCTCAAAAACAGCAGCATGCCATGCGCACAAAGGCAGGTCGCTGACTTCGTTTCGCACAATCGGGTTCTCCCTAATCACGAATGACCAGGGCGTCTCGGCGTTGAATGCACCTGATCCCGCAAAGGTCCAGGCATTCTTTTCGATAGCGCGCGCCAATATCCTGCTGGCAGGCCCTCGTGGCAGCGACTTTAGCATTGCTTGCGCAAGACTCGGTATTCGGTTTTCCAGGATATAATTCGCTGTTTCAAACCCAGCTTGGGTGGCGAGGATCGGGGCCATCTCTGGTTCTTCCAGGCGCAATTGTCTGTGGAGCCGGGCAGCGATTGTTTCCGGGATCATGCTCTTCCCGTCGGGTATTTCAAAAATCCCTGCTGCAGCCAAGATCTGCGTGCGCCGCTCCGGGCCGCAAAAGCGATCCAGGACCGGTACCACTTGCAAGACGGCGTTTGGTCCGATGAGACCCTGGGATGACATCACATCCCTAGACATCCTCCATTTGCTGATCGCCACCGCCGCACGCTTTCACCTCGGCCCCGTCGGGAATCACCAAAGTCTTCTTGCGTTCAATGGTTTGCGCTTTCACGGCTGCACGGCGTTCTGCCGCTCTTGCGGCTTTGTCGGCGGATGCCTCCCAATCCTCCATCTGCGCCTCGGCGATGGTGCGTGTCTCGTCGAAATGAAAATCCAGCTTGGCCTTGGACTGCGGACCGGTGTAGCCGACTTTGCCCAAGTCATAAAACGTGCGGCCGACACCGGCCTTCAAGAAGGCATAAAGGCAGCCGAGCAGATAGCGCCGCCGAAACCCAGTACCGCGCCAAGGGTAGTGAAACAAAGCCTTCTTCATGTAAAAGCGGCGATAATTATTCATGACACCATCTAGCAACTCGCCACGTTCCATCTGGGCCGGCTTCATGATGGGGGTCACAAAGTTGTAGCGGCTGAAATCAAACACCTCGACCTGATCTTTCAACTCCTGAAACAGCGGCGTGAAGGGCCAAGGTGTGTACATGGACCAATTGGCCAGATCGGGCTGCCAATCCCACGCCATGCGGTACGTCTCTTCCAGTGTTTCGGGGGTTTCGTTATCAAGGCCGACGATGAACTGCGCCTCGACAAGGATGTCAGCCTCCCGCAGGAGACGGATCGCCTGCTTGTTTTCTTCGACCTTTGTTTCCTTGTTGAAGATATCCAATTTCATCTGTGCGGCTGCTTCAGTGCCAAGACTGACATGCACGAGCCCGGCCTTGCGGTAAAACTTCAACAAGTCTTTGTCTCGATAGATATCCGTGACCCGCGTATTGATGCCCCACTTGACCCGCTTGGGCAGGCCCCGGTCAATCAATTCCTGACAGAATTCAACAAATTTCTTTTTGTTAATCGTCGGCTCTTCATCGGCTAAAATGAAGAAGCCGACACCTTGGTTGTCGACAAGGTCCTCGATTTCATCAACGACGTCTTTTGGGTTGCGCACGCGATAGTCACGCCAGAACTTCCATTGGCTGCAGAACGAACAGGTGAACGGGCACCCTCTGGCAAGGTTCGGAATGGCGACGCGCGTCCCGAGAGGAATGTAGATATACTTGG
The DNA here is from genome assembly GCA_039033775.1 of Pseudomonadota bacterium. Lineage (GTDB taxonomy): Bacteria > Pseudomonadota > Alphaproteobacteria > Rhodobacterales > Rhodobacteraceae > Jannaschia. Next base: position 17,360 of record JBCCCB010000027.1, read on the forward strand.
ACCATTCCAGCACAGACCAATCGGGCTTGATCTTTGAAAGATCCTTGACCGTTGATGCGGCCTGCGTCGCAACGATCTTGTCGCCCTCGGCAAACGCTAGGCCTCTGATCTTGTGACGTTCCGCCGGGAACCGCCCGTCTTGGATGGCCAGCATCAATTCCGTGCAAATCTCTTCGCCTTCACCGCGAACGATGACATCGATCCAAGGTGCCTCACTCAGGACTTGCTTGTACATGAACGTCGCATGCACGCCGCCCATGACGCGGACTGCATCGGGCACAACGTCTCGGGCTATCTTCAAGACATCTTCCGCACGGTAGATTGACGGCGTAATTGCCGTGACTCCCACCACATCAGGGGCGATTTCTTCCATCCGTTTTGCCAGCGCGGCATCCCCCAAATCATCGGTCATCGCGTCAATGAAATGAACGTCATCAAAACCTGCTTGGCGCAAATGCCCTGTCAGGTACGCTACCCAGGCCGGCGGCCAGGTTCCGGCGATTTCCGCGCCGCCCGAACGGTAATTCGGATGGACAAAAAGGATGCGCATGAGGAGTCCCCCAACTGTGTCATCTTAGATTTACATAAATTTGGCTATTTTGAATTGACATGGATCAAAGTTCTTTGGCCTGGCCGTCCTTCGGGCGTCGTCTTCATTTAGCGGCTTCCCGGATTAGGATGGTTCTGCTTCACGGTCGTTGGAAGTGGCGGTCCTGCGTCTGCTGGTCTCCCTCCATCCCGGCCCTCAGCGCGATCCAGCACAACAGGCCGGACAAGACGGTTCGAGCACCGCGTCGCCGCCGGAGCGCCTCGCAAGGTCGCTCTGGCCGCCATCATGCGAAAGCTCGTCGTCACCGCGAACGCGCCCCTTCAGGACTGGTGAAAACGGTCCGAGACCCCAGCTTGATCCGCAAATATGTTCAGGACATCGCTGACGCAGGGCTTTGCCGCGCTGTGGATAACCGAGGTCGACCCGTCGCCGCAGCGATCACCCCGGGAAACATGACCGACATCAAGATGGCCCTGCCGTTGCTGGAAGACCTCACGCCGACCAGGCGCTTTCTCGTGGACAAAGCCTACCACATCGACGGCCTCCGCAACTGGCGCCAAACGAGGCATGTGAAGACCGTCCTCCCGTCCAACGCCATGCGCAAGAAACCTTACAGGCTCCACAAGACCGCTTATCGCCGTCGGAACGTCATCGAACGCATGTCCGGCTACCTCAAGGCCTGGCGGCGCATCGCAACCCGCGGGGCCTGCCTCACCCAAGACTGCCTATCCGCAATCGCCCTGGTCAGCGCCGCCGCATGCTGGGCCAACCGAGTCCTCGACCCAGCGTTTCAAATCTGGACAACGATGAGGGCCGCGCCAAGGCGTCTCGTTCTTCTCTCTGGCCCGTGACGTGCCGACCGTTTCCGAGTCTGGCGATGCCTCTTCAGGCCAGGAAGGCCAACCATCGTCACGGCGATGAAAGCGCCCGCCCCCGGGGCACCCGAGCGCGGGTCTCGCAAGGTCCGGCGCCGTCCCGCTTCGGGCGACCGGCCTGGCTATTCCGCGGCCTTGGCCATCCGGTGGCGCGGCTCGATCCATCCGGCCAGGTTCTCGCCCACGATATCGGCTAGCGCCTCCATGTGAACCGGATCGTCGTTGAGGCACGGAATGTACAGGAAATGCTCTCCACCGGCCTCCTCGAAGCTCTCGTGGATCTCCTCGTTGATCTCTTCCAGCGTCTCGATGCAATCGGCGGAAAAGGCCGGCGCGATGACCGCGATATTCTTCTTGCCCGCTTCGGCCAGCCGCGCGACTTCCTCGACGGTGTAGGGCTGCAACCATTCCTCGGGCCCGAACTTGGACTGGAAGGTCGTCACGATCTGCGTGTCGTCCCATCCCAGCCGCTCGCGCAGCAGGCGCGTCGTCTTCTGGCACTGGCAGTGATACGGATCGCCCTCCATCAGATACCGCTTCGGCACCCCGTGGTAGCTGCAGACCAGAATCTCCGGCTTCGGGTCGGCGGCGGCATAGGCCCGCTCCACCGACTGCGCCAGGGCCTCGATATAGCGCGGATCGTCGGAATAGGCCGGCACCGTGCGCACCGGCGGCTGCCATTTCAACGTCATCAGGGACCGGAAGAATTGGTCGTTCGCGGTGGCCGTCGTGGCCCCGGCATATTGCGGATAAAGCGGGAAGAACACGATCTTCTGACAGCCCGCCGCCTGCATCTGCTCGACCTTCGACTTGGTCGACGGATTGCCGTAGCGCATGCAGTAATCGACCACGACCCGGTCGCCATACCGCTCGCGCATCAGATCGGCCATCTTCGCGGTCTGCGCCTTGGTGATCGTGGCCAAAGGGCTCTCCCCCTGGGCCTCGTTCCAGATCGACTTGTAGGCCGCGCCCGACGAAAACGGCCGCTTCGTCAGGATGATCCCCTGCAACAACGGCTGCCACAGCCAGGGCGAATAATCGATGACACGCCGGTCCGACAGGAACTCGTTCAGATACCGCCGCATCGGCCAGTAATCGTAGCCATCCGGCGTCCCCAGATTGGCCAGCAGCACGCCGATCTTGCCCATCCGCACCTTGGGATGGTCCTCGGGCGCGTGGGGCAGCGGTGTCGATTGCATCATGTTCATGCCTCAGATCCCCTTTCCTTCACCCCCAACGCATCCGCCAATCTGGCCTGGGCCGATCCCGGCCGCAGGGGCTTTTGCTGCGTCTCCGAGGGCGCCCAGCCGGTCAGATAGACCAACTGGAATGTCGCCGCGATCCCCTCCCCCTCGGGGAAGGCTTCGGAATATATACGCCCCGCGCGCCGAAACAGACCACGTGGCGGCGTGGTTTTATGCCGCGCCGCGAGGGCGTTGGTCTCGCCCATGGCGCGCAGGTCCCGGGCCAGATGGGGCAGATCGCGGTACCGGACCCGCAAAGTCGACACATCCGCCACCGGCAGCGCCAGCCCCGCACGCTGTAGCAAAGCCCCCATATCCCGCACCTCGCCCATGGGCGCGACACGGGGGCTGAGGCCGCCCAGCACCTCGGTCTCGGCTTGGCCCAACGCGGCCCGCAACTCCTGCAAGGTCTCGCCCCCGGGCGCGGCGGACATGAACAGCCCGTCCTCCCTAAGCGCCCGGCGGCACTGGATGATCTGTCCCACCGGATCATCGGCCCAATGCAGGCACATGGCGTGGATCACCAAATCATGGGCGCCGACGGCCAGATCCAAGACCTCCGCCTCCGACACCACCTGCGCCCCCGGCACCACACCGGCCCAGAGATCGGGATGCGCCGTCACGACGGCCGGCGCCGTAAACGTTCTGTTAACGTCTTTCAGTCTCTCCTGCACCTCGTCCATCGCCGCATCGTGCAGGAACCAGGCCGAGCCATCGGCCCGCGCGCGGTGGGCCGCCAAGGCCCGGCGGTCGGTCAATCGCGGACGGGAGGGAGCGGGAATTTCCATGGGCGGGACCTATGCCATAGCCCCCAAGTTGCAACAGGCCGCGGCTTTCGCGCGCGACCTGCTCTATCCGCCCGCCTGCCTGACCTGCGACACGCGGGTTCAGGACCATGGCGGCCTCTGCCCCGCCTGCTGGTCCGAGACGCCCTTCATCACCGGCGCCGCTTGCGACCTCTGCGGTGTGCCGCTTCCCGGCGACGATGATGGCCCGGCGCGCTGCGATGATTGCCTGACGCTGGCCCGCCCCTGGGATGAAGGCCGCGCCGCCTTCTGCTATGCGGGCAAGGGCCGCGCCATGGTGTTGTCGCTGAAACATGGCGACCGCACCGACCTGGCCCAGGGCGCCGGGCGCTGGCTGCATCGCGCCGCCCGCGACGTTCTGACGCCCGCGACGCTGCTGGTGCCCGTCCCCCTGCACCGCTGGCGCCTTCTGAAGCGCCGTTACAACCAATCCGCGCTGCTGGCCCAGGACCTGGCCCGACGATCCGGTGCCGAATACGGCCCCATGGTCCTGACCCGCACGCGCCAGACGCTCAGCCAGGACCATCGCTCGGTCTCCGACCGCTTCGCCAATCTGCGCGACGCCATCACCCTGACCGGCGACGTCCAGGGTCGCCATGTGGCCATCGTCGACGACGTCATGACGTCCGGCGCAACCATGGCGGCCTGCGCCGACGTCCTGCGCCAAGGCGGGGCCACCCGCATCACGGCATTGGCACTCGCCCGCGTTGCGAAGGATATGTGACAGCCTATATGCAGGTGCAGCATCAGCCGGAGAGCCCCATGCAGCCTGTCACTGTCTACACCCAGCCGCTCTGCGGTTTCTGCACCGCCGCCATTCGGCTGCTGAAACAGAAGGGCGCCCAAATCACCGAAGTCGACACCGCGCGTCAACAAGGCGCCCGGGCCGAGATGATCCAGAAGGCCAACGGCCAACGCACCACGCCGCAGATCTTCGTCGGCGACACCCATGTGGGCGGCTGCGACGACCTCTATGCCCTCGACAGCGCAGGAAAGCTCGACCCCCTCCTGAAGGCCGGATGAAGGCCGCCCTTCTCCAGCTGAATTCCTCCGACGATCCGTCGGCCAACCTGCCTGTGACCCTGGATTTGGTGGCCCAGGCCGCCGCCCAAGGCGCCGATCTGATCGCCACGCCCGAGGTCACCAATTGCGTCTCGGCCAACCGCGCCCACCAGAAGGCGGTGCTCCTGCCCGAAGCCCAGGACAACACCCTCAAGGCCCTGCGGCAGGCCGCCAGGGACCATGGCCGCCACATCCTGATCGGCAGCCTGGCCCTGCGCACCACCGATCCCGCGGGCCGCTTCGCCAACCGATCCTTCCTGATCGGCCCGGATGGCGAAATCGCGGCCCGCTACGACAAGATCCACATGTTCGACGTCCAGGTCTCCGAGACCGAGACCTACCGCGAATCCGCCGGCTATCGCCCCGGCACCCACGCCACCCTGGCTGAAACGGACCTCGGCCAGATCGGCCTGACGATCTGCTATGACCTGCGCTTCCCCGCGCTCTACCGCCGCCTCGCCCAGGCGGGCGCCGACATCCTCGCGATCCCGTCCGCCTTCTCGCCGGTCACCGGGGCCGCCCAGTGGGAGCCTCTGCTGCGGGCCCGCGCCATCGAGACCGGCTGCTTCGTTCTGGCCCCCGCCCAGACCGGCACCCATGCCGCCCAGGCGGGCCGCGTCCGCAAGACCTATGGCCACTCCATGGTCGTCGCCCCCTGGGGCGAGGTCTTGCTCGACGCGGGCACCGAGCCGGGCGTCTACAGTGTCGATATCGACCTGGATGCGGTCGCCGATGCCCGCGCGCGCATCCCCTCGCTTGCGGCCGACCAGCCTTGGGAC
>JBCCCB010000028.1:0-21778 GCA_039033775.1 Pseudomonadota bacterium
AGCGGCCTAGGCGGCGTCTGGATTTTGAGCGAGCCACGCCATTGCGCATGCGAGGTCTACAAAGGCTTTGAATGAACTGGCGGTCTTCTCGCAGCGCAGGGCGATCCTTCGGAAGCGTTTGATACGATTGAAGACGCACTCGACCAAGCGGCGCGTTCTGGAGAGCGCCCAGTCGATCGGGCGGTCGTCGCGGCGGGTCGGATTGCGCTTGATAGGCGCTGTCGCGCCAAGGTCTTCGGCGATGACGCTGCGGAGATGATCGGCGTCGTAAGCGGCATCCATGGTGACGTGTTGCGCATCCGTCGGCCCTTCGATCAGACCGTGCGCCTGTGGGCTGTCCCCCACTGGCCGGGCGTGATGGAGACCCCGATCGGCAGCCCGAGCGCCTCCACGGCGGCGTGTATCTTCGTCCTGAGGCCGCCTTCTTAGCTCCCATCACCCAGTTTCGTGCATAGCTCCTTCGTGACACGAAAGATCTTCATCGACCAACGATACAACCCGTACCCGAATGTCCAAGGATAGTGATTTGTCCATGATCCTCCTCCACATATGGTGAGTCACAAAGCCGAGTTATTGGGGATCCCATCGATTCAGGGTTGAGGGAAGACGCTATAGCCGGTGCAGCCGGTCGGAGGCCTCGCCGACCGAGATCGACGGGGCCAGCTGGCGCGCGGTCCGATGGGGCGCGCCTTGTGGGTCAGTCGTAGCGCCGGTCGAATGTGACGACCGAACCGTCGGCGCGTGTCAGGCTGCGGGCGTAGACTTCCAGCCGGCCGAAGTCGCGGTCGACGAAGCCCTCGACCGTCACCGCCTCGCCCACGTCCGCCGGAACCAAGTTTGGGCCGACATAGACGCGGATGCCCCCGGTCTCGTCCGCGAGGCGGAACTCGTCCTCGTCGGTGATGCGATCAACCCTGCCCTGCGCCGTGAACATGCTGTTGCGGGTCAGGTCCTCGATGGGCGTCGCCGTCCCGTTTGCGAAGCTGGCCGTGGCCAGGGCGGGGGCGAGGAAGGCGAAGGTGACGAAGGTCTTCATCGGACTTCTCCTAGCTAGGTGGGTCAGTCGAGCGCGGTGCCGGCGAAGGCCAGCAGGACGGCCGCGCCCGCGACGAGGATCTTGCGCGAAACGCGGACGTCGCCGGACAACCATTCTCCCATGCGCTGTATGTCGGTCTTCGAGGGCTCGTTCGCGTCCAGATGTTCGTTCATGGGTCGATCCTTTGCCGATGTGTGGTTTGGGAGGGGGGTCCGAGTGCGATGCTCAGAAAACGAAGTCGTCGCGCGAGAGCGACGCGAGCGCCGTGTCCTCGAGTTGCAGTGTATTGCCGCGGCCGAAGTCGAGCAGGACACCGTCGCCGCCATCGACGGTGCGCGCGGTCGCGAGGATCTCTTCGATGTCGTCGGGCAGGGCCGCGCCGCCCAGCCTGATCGCGTCGCCCGCGCCGAAATCCTCGATCACGTCACGACCCCCCGTGAAGACGAAGACATCGTCGCCCGCGCCGCCTTCGAGGGTATCGTCCCCGGCCCCGCCGTTGAGCACATCTTTCCCACGGCCACCCTCCAAGTCGTCATTGCCTTGCCCGCCCCAGAGGCGGTCGTTTCCTGTTCCCCCGTCGATTTCGTCGTTGCCCCGACGATCCCAGATGCGGTCAGCGCCGGCTCCACCGTCGAGGTCGTCGTTACCCGCATTGCCCGCAAGCCTGTCCTTGCCCCGGCCGCCGTCGATCTCGTCGCTGCCGTCAAGTCCGTGGATGCGGTCGTCGCCGTCGCCCCCTTCGATCGTATCCGCCCGCGAGGTTCCGTTCAGGCGATCGTCGCCGGACGTTCCGCCGCCGACCTCGGGGGGCGTCGGCGTCCCGGTCCCGAAGCCGAACTGACCGGCCGCGAGCTCACCTAGGCGGACATCCTCCAGCAAGAGACTGTTGCCGGACCCGAAGTCGAGGAGGGTGGAATCGCCCCTGTCCACCGTACGGGCGAGGGAGATGACGTCAGAGAAGCTTGTCACGCCCAGCCCGCGATCCAGCTCTATCCGGTCCGATGCGGTGAAGTATTCGATCGAATCGCGGCCCATGTCGTAGACGAAGGTGTCGGCCCCGGTGCCGCCCACCATCTCGTCGTTGCCGGCGCCGCCGTTCAACGTATCGTCGCCCGCGCCGCCATAGAGGTCGTCGTTGCCGCCGCCGCCCAGTAGCAAGTCGTCGCCCGCCCGGCCATAAATATCCTGGCGCCCGTTCGTGCCCATCAGCGTATCGTCGCGGTTCGTGCCGTAGATATCCATCGTGTTGCTCCTCTCTGACCTCTTCGGTCGATCCACAGCCCGATCCGATAACCGTCGGCATGCCGCGCCAATCTGATGGGAACCTGACGAAGTTCAGAAGATCAGAAGGGAGGACAAGAAAGAGTCAGGCGGCCGGATAGGTCAGCCGGAAGAGTGCGCCGCCACCGGGCGCAGGGCCCGCCTCGACGTTTCCGCCTTGTGCATTTTGCAGCCGGTCCACGATCGCGAGGCCGAGGCCGGCTCCGCCGGGTTTCGCATCCGGCCCGCGCCAGAACGGATCGAACAGATCGGCCCGAGCCGCGTCCGGTAGGCCGGGGCCCGTGTCGCGCACCGCAATCTCCGGTCCGGGCCCGACGACGACGTGTATCATGCCGCCGCCGTGGAGAATCGCGTTCTCCACGAGGTTCGTCAGCGCAAGGTCGATCGCCTCGGTGGCCGCACGGGCATGGACGGGTACGTCGGGCAGGTCGAGCGACAATTCCGCCCCATTGGCATAAGCAAAGGGGGCCCGCGGAGGTCCAACGGTTCGGGATCGGTGGCCTGCAATCCGTCGGCGCGCCCCGCGGCGAGAACCTGCGCTACCGTCCGCATCCGTTCGGCCGCTTCGCCTGCCGGAAGCGCATCCACGCGCGCCATCAGGACGGCGACCGGCGTACGCAACGCATGGGCCGCCTCCGCGGCTTGGCGCTTTTCAACGACAAGCGCGCCCGCGAGCCGTTCGAGGGATTGCCGGGTGGCCGCGACGAGGTCAGCGATCTCGGCGGGCAGCCGCGCGGCGGAAGGAGGCAAGGGAGGAGGCGACGCCCCGGGTCGCAGGCCGCGCGCCCAGTCGGCGGCCTCGGTCACGGGCGTTAGGCCCCGCCGGATCGCGGCGACCCCCAACGCGATCAGTAGGACCGCGAGCGGCCCGATGGGCAGGAGAACGTGCTCATAGAGTTCATCGAGATAGGCCCGCCGGACCAGATGCGCCGGATCACTTGCCATCACGAAAACTATCCGCAACCCGTCATCGCGGTCGGTGAACTCATGCCCCGCGACGACGAGCGACGAGGTGGGCCGCTCCAGCTGCGTAATCCAGTCGTCGACGAAGACGGCCGTCGACCAGGGCGGGATCAGCGCGGGGTTGATGGTATCGAGGACGGTGCCGTCGCGATCCACGATGGCGACGGCGTAGGCATCCGGGTGGTCGGCGAAGAGCGTCCTGGCCGAGGTGCCCTCCGGAAGCGCCCGACCGACGAGCGCGTTTTCGATCCGCTCGGCGACTTCGTTCACGGCCTCCTCGTTGAGCGCCCGCCGATCCGACCCGTAGTAGACCCCGACCCAGACGGCATTGAGCGCGAAAACTGCGCCGGCAATCATGAGGAACCGCCGGACGACGAGGCGCGACAGGGAGGTATGCCGCAGAGGCGTCACGCCACGTCTCCGCGGGGCAGCATCCATCCGATGCCGCGCACCGTCACGATCGAGACATCGCAGCCCGCCGCCGTCAACGCGCGCCGCAGGCGGGAAACCGACGCCTCCAGGGCGTTCGGCCCAATCTCATCGTCGAACCCGTACACGGCCTCCTCCAGGATGTGACGCGACGCGACGCGTCCGTTCGCCCGCATCAGGTGTTCCAGCACCGTCACCTCGCGCCGCCCGAGGACGATCGTCTCACCGTCCAGACTCGCGGTTCGAGCGGCCGTGTCGAGCGACAGGGATCCGACCGTCAGAACCGTGGCCGACCGACTGCCCGGACGGCGCAGCACGGCTCGGCACCGCGCGACCAGTTCGGGCATCTCGACGGGCTTCACCACGTAGTCATCCGCCCCGCCGTCCAGCCCGGCCAGGCGATCCGAAAGCTGGTCCCGTGCCGTGAGCGCGATCACGGGAACGGATCCGTTCCGGCGCAGCGATGGCAACAGCCGCAAGCCGTCCCCGTCCGGCAGGCCCAAGTCGAGCAAGACGAGGTCATACCGGGCCAGCGCTGCCATCTCCGTGGCCTCCGCTGCGGTTCCCGCATGGTCGACGGCGAAGCCCGCGCGCCGTAGCGCATCGCGCACCGCCTCCGCCAGCGGCGGATGATCCTCTATGAACAGAACCCGCATGGTCGCGCCTTCAGACTGTCGCTTGTTGCATCGCCCCGCACATAGCGCATCTCGGCTACGCCCTCTGGTTCAATTTAGACACCGAAGACGACGCGCCTGTGCCGCAGCGCTTGGGCCGGCTGAAAATTGCTGTACTGGGAGGCCGGTGCCGAGTGACGTCCGGATTGACATGCGGGCGGGGATTCCAGGTGCGGTTGGCAGAGGACGGATGCCCCTTTGATCGAGGATCCTTCTGTCCAGCAGGTCGATATGTCGACCTGCTGGACGCGAAACAAGGCGACAGGGCGTCGACAAATTCGGAGGCTCTTCGGCTGCAAAGTCAAAGCGGGCTGTGCGGGAGACGGTCGCCGTAATGACTGACTCGCGCCTTGGACGGCGGCTGGCTTGCGTCAGGCGGTCGTAAGCTTCGTTTGCCAGATTTGACCCATGCGAGGACATGGTTCGGTCGGAGGTCAAGATGTTCGATATCGGTGGCGGCGGCTTCGGCAGCGGAAGTTCGACGTCGTCTTCCTCGGCCGGGAACGAGATGAACGGCCTGGATTCCTTTGCCGAGGAGCGGGCGTCCAGCCGGAGCAGCGCGTCCCGATCGGCCCATGACGGCTCGCGCACGGCCGATGGCGGCCATGACCCGCGCGGGGTCGATCAGCGGGGGCCGTCCGGCTCCACCCGTTCGTCGAGCGCCAGCAGCGCACCGTCCAGCCTCGGGGGACCGCCGTCGACGTCGATATCCGCGCCGTCTTCCCCGTCGCGGGACGTGTCTGTCCCGCAAAACGACGATGACGGCGACCGGGAGCGCGAGCGGGCAGCCACCCGGTCGCGCGAGTCCGATGGGCAATCGGCATCCGGCGGCGGGGCCGGCGGCCTGTCTTTCGGTGCGTTGGTCCCGGCCAGCAGCCCAGCCTCGGTCGGGCCGTCGGGCGGCCTGTCCTTTGGCCAGGTCGCCCGATCCGACCGACCGGATTGGGCGGGCACCGGCCTGTCGGCGGCCAGCTTGGTGGATACCTGGAGCGCGGGCGACGCCGCGGCCGCCGAGGCCGCGCGCGCGGTGGCCGACCGGGAGACGGTCGACCGCGAGGTGACCGCAGAGCTGGCCCGGGCCGAGATCGTCTCGGCCAGGTTGAGGTCGGCGGATCCGGAGGTGACCCAGGCGTTGTCACCGGGCCGTGGCCCCACCCGATCCGCCGCCGCCGAATTGGACGCGCTGCGCAACCCGCCGCAGGCGCCGCTTCAGGCCCAGAGACCCGCGGGCGGCTGGCGCCAGGCCGAGCACGGCCTGGAGGGCGTGGCCCAGCAGCAGGCGGCCGGCCGGATGATCGAGCGCAATACGGTCGAGGTTCGGGCCGGTCTGTTCGGGGACACGATCGTCGAGGTGATCGACGTGGATGGCGTGGCCGACGAGGTCGAGCGGCTCGCCCGGGTGGATCCGGTCCATGCCAGGGGCGTCGTGGACGGCCTGGCCGCGCAGGTGTCGGACAACCCGTTCAGCAGCGGCGGGGCCGCCGAGCGGATCGCCCGTGACCGGCTGGAGACGATCCGCCAGGCCGAGTTCAACCTGGACACCCGCGCCATCGGGGTCCCCCGGCGCGATGTGGACCCGTCCGAGGCCAGCGCCATGGCGGCCGATTTGTTGGCCACGTCCACGCGCCGGACCTTCTTGGGCCGTGAGGTGTCGGACGCGTCGGCCTTGGCCGATGGTATCGTGGCGTTGCGGGATGCCGGACAGCCGGATTTGGCAGTCGCGACCTGGGCGGCGACACGGGCGCTGGACCCGGACGAGGCCCTGGACCTGGACCGGGAAATCGCCGACCGGCCCTATGCGTCCGGCGCGGAGGTGCTGTCGGCGCCCGAGCGCCGCTGGACCGACATTCCCATCCTGTCGGACATCCTTGGCGATACGATTGCGGGTGCCGAAGCGATCGTCACCGGCGCGGATGTCGTCCCCAACCGACTGACAGGCCGCGCCTTGTCGGGCCGAGACCTGATGGATGCGAAGGTTCTGGCGTTCTTCGACGTCGCCAGCCTGGGATTGGCCGGACGGATCTCCGATGGTCTGCGCGCGATGGATGACGTCGTAGATTGGGCAGACGCACGCAGACTTGGACGTGCATTCGATGCGGCGAATGCCCATCGCTACGACGTTAACCAACTCTACGTGGAGTCCGGTATCGGCCGAAGTGGTCGGTCGGTCCTCGACAGCTACAACACATCGACACTTCGCGAGGTTGACGGTGAATTCTTGGTTGGAACCACGGATGAAATCGTGTCGCGCAAGCTAACGCAGTTTTCGGACATCCAGCCAAGTACGGCCCAGCGCTATCTGAACGAGTTATCCCAGAAGTACTCCCCCGGTACGCCAATCGCCAATGTTCCGACCGCGCAAGCTGCCGGACTGGAAGGGAGTGTCCTTCAGGGTCGGCAAATCCTAGAGGTTCCCGTCCAGACTCGGCCGATCCCCAGAGACGTGCTAGATGCGGCGGAAGAGCTCAAAATTGTAATCCGTGATGTCGAAGGAACAGAATATCGATGATGCCGACATTTACCAAGCGGTTCGACCCGTATTTCGAGTTCCGACCCAGAGAGGCGCTGACCGAGGATCAAGCGAGGATGCGCATGGCGTCCGGCAAGATGCTGAACTTGCTCTTCGGCAATCCCCGAGCCCCTGAACTATACATCGCGGTCTTCGACCACATGAACCGGATTGATGTCATCTGGCCCGACGGCGAAGAGAGCATCGAAGGGTATTATATCATCAATGCTGGGAATCTTGAGAAAGACTACGGCACCAAGGGCTTATTTCTGAACGAGTACAAATTGAAGGCGCCTCGGCATGGCCACCACGCCTTCGATATCTTTTTCGCCGATGCTTTCGTCAATGGCTGTTTCCCGCGCTATTCCCGCCCGCCCGTTAAGCATTCACGCCATCGCCGCCACGTTTGAGCCAGCCTATCTGGGCGACCCACCCAGTTTCGATGAGCTTTGCGACGGCAGCTTTCTGGCCCGCCTGCCTCGCATCGCCCCGCCCGATCCCGACTTGTTGGCCCCCTTCATCCCCCAGGATCAGCGGAAGCCGAACACCCCCAAGCGGAGTCCCAAGGGTCGTTACCCTCCGGATGATGAAAAGCGGCTGCCACAAGGCCTCGCTAGCCTAACGGGCCACCAGTTGGCCGCCACGAATTGACGATGACCGGTCCCGTCATTTGACGGGTCCCAGGGCTCGGTGTCGGGGGCGAGTGACCGACATTCCCATCCTGTCGGACATCCTGGGCGATACGATTGCAGGTGCCGAAGCAATCGTCACCGGCGCCGATATCGTGCCCAACCGCCTGACGGGCCGCGCCTTATCGGGGATGCGCTGGAGCCTTCGGTTGGGGAAATGAGGGATCTCGACGCGCTGCCGTTTGCCGGCCGTGAGGATCGTTTCAGAACAATACAGCGTCACGCCATGAGCACTGCGCGACGGGGATCCACTGAACGAGGCTCGAAGATCTCTCCGAAGAACAAATCCAGCTCGGGCGGGCCTTCTCGGAAGGCGTCAAGATCGGAGATATCGACACGGTCCGTCATGTGCAGGCGAGATTTCCGGAAATCACAACCATGAAGAGCGCCCTCGAACCATGGATGTGCATGGCCGCCGCCGGTTCAAATGTGAACATGCTGGAGACACTTCACGACCTCGGAGCGGACCCCGGTCCCCGAGGCTACGGCGGAGAGGATGGCTGTAACGTTCTCTCCACGGCGGCCCCGGGGGGGCAGCTCGAAAACGTGCGCTATCTCCATGGGATCGGAACCGAGATCGACATCTCGCGTCCGACCCGCAGCTTCTTCTTCTCGGCGATCCTCGGTCGGTCTCTGTCCATTGCCGATACCTCCTCGACGCTGGCGTCGATGCGATCGTCGCCTATGACATAGTCGGTGGTGTCCGCTATGACGCCGTCGCCTTCGCTCTGGAACGCGGAGAGCGCGAGATCGCCGCCATGATCGCGCTGCGGGTCGCCGGTGGGGACCGCGCGGCGGCGCAGGCCCACCTGGATCGCGCTCGGGCCGAGGTGTGGCGCGGAAATGCCGGGGGCGACACGGCGAGTGGACCACTGCCGCCGCGTCTGGACCAGCCATCTTGAGGTCGCCCGCGCGCGAAGGGCGGCAGGTTCGGTCGTTGCGGCGCGGGCCTGGCGGGAACCGCGCCGCGATGGAAGCGGGGTCGCATGGCTCACTGATCGCCTGGCGGCGGAACCGTGCCGTCGACGCGGGCGTGCAGGCCTTCCAGCGAGCGGGTGACTACCACCCGGCGCTGCAACAGCACCTGCTCGGCGTCGTCGAGCACGAACAACGTCGTGGCCCCAACGGACTTTCCGAAGAGAAACAGCGTGCGGTCCGAGACGGGTTGGACATTCGCCACCTCGGGATCGGCGACCAGGACGCTGCCGATATGGGCGTCGGTGGGCAGAAGGATCCCGTCGGATTCGGTGATGCGCAGGAAACTGGGCATTTCGGCCAGGGCCGGTGTGGCCAGGGCGAGGACGAAGGCGGACATGGTCAGGCGCTTCATGTTGGTGGCTCCTCGGGGGTTGGGGTTTGATGGGGTGGCATCTCGGTCTCGGGCCGCTGGGCCTTGCGCGCCGCCTTGGCGCGCGCGGTCAGCCGCAGGGTCGAGCACGGGATCACGGTGTAATCGTCGCTGAGCTCCTGGAAGGACAGGACGCGCAGGTCGATGGAATTGCGCTTCAGGAACACGCGCAGATGCCGCCGCACATCCATCGAGGTCAGCAGGACGGGGACGGTGCCCTTGGGCGACAGGCGGTCCACCTGGCGGCGCGCCTCGGACAGAAGATCGGCGGTCTGGGTTTCGCCCAGGACCAGATAGGTGCCGATGGCCGTGTCGCGCAGGGCGCCGCGCAGCACGTCCTCGGTCTCGCGCTCGATGACGATGGCGGCGATCGTGCGGTCGGCATCGGCCGAGGCGGCGCAGATTTGCTGCTTGAGGGCGATGCGGCAATATTCGGTCAGGCCGAAAGGCGTCTGTTCGGTTGGGGACCATTCCACCAGCGCCTCCAGGATCAGTTGGGCATGGGAGAGCGGGATCCGTTCCTCCAGCAGGCGTTTGAAGACGTCCGATATCTTCTGGAGGGTCATCGACCGCAGGACCTCTCCCACCAGCATGGGATGGGTCGCCTCCATCCCGTCCAGCAAGGCGCGGGTTTCCTGGATGCCCAGCAGGGCGGCGGCGTTTTGGATCAGGGCTTCGCGGACCTCGTCGAAGAGGGTGGTCAGGTGGTCACGGGCGGTCAGGCCGAGATCGGCAAGACGGTCGGACTGGTCGACATCGACGGTCAGCCGCCGGCGCCAGAGCGCCGTCTTGACGATCTTGAACGGGATGTCGTGCAGGGTCAGGGTCTGGTGCACGTCGTCCAGGCTGAGCCGTCCCGGATCGGCGCGGGACCATAGGACGGCCGCCCCGTTCACCATCAGGCGGAAGTCGGTCTCGGCCAGGCTGTCATCCGCGACGGCAGTGACCCGCACCGGCGGCGCGCCGGTGGCGGCGGCCGCGTCGACGGACACGTCCAGCAGGCGCTGCCAGAGATCGGCCAGGCCGTAGCTGTCGTAAAGCGTCGGGGACATCACGATCGCCACCGGGGTGTCGCCTATTGCGGGCAGCGCGATCTGGGCTTCGGTCTCGGGCATATCGGCATCGTCTTCTTCGGTCGAGGCGGGAGGCGGGCGCAGCAGGGCCACGAAGCTGAGTGTCAGGAAGATCAGACCGAGCCCGCAAAGGATGGCGGTCGGAAAGCCCGGCAGCAGGCCCATCCCGATCAGAGCGATGGCGGCCAGGCGCACGGCCCGCACATCGCCCACGACCTGACCGATAATGTCGGACCCCAGGTTCCGCTGCGTCTCGCCATCGACGCGGGTGACGATGATTGCGGCGGTGATCGACATGAAGAGGGCCGGGATCTGCGAGATCAGCGCGTCGCCGACCGTCAGCAGCGAGTACTTTTGCACCGCCGCCCCGAGCGGCATGCCCAGTTGCAGCATGCCGATGGTCAGCCCGCCGATCAGGTTGACGAAGATGATGATCAGCCCGGCGATGGCGTCGCCTTTGACGAACTTCATCGCGCCGTCCATGGCGCCATAGAACTGGCTTTCACGCTCCAGCAACTTGCGCTTGTCGCCGGCTTCGACGTTGTCGATGTCGCCGTTGCGCAGCTCTGCGTCGATGGCCATCTGCTTGCCGGGCAGGGCGTCCAGGGTGAAGCGGGCGCCGACCTCGGCGATGCGCTCGGATCCCTTGGCGATGACGATGAACTGGACGATGGTGATAATGAAGAATACCACCATGCCGACGACCACGTTGCCCGACACCACCATGGAGCCGAAGGTCTGGACGATCTCGCCCGCATCGCCTTCGCCCAGGATCAGGCGCGTGGTGGTGATCGACAAAGCCAGGCGGAAGATGGTCGAGATCAGGATGATCCCCGGGAGCGATGACAGGGCCAGCGGATTCGATAGGTACACGCCGGTCATCAGAAGTAGGATCGCGATGCCGAAATTGAGGCCGATCAGTCCGTCGACCACCGGCGTGGGGATCGGCAGGATCATCAGCAGGACGACGACGAACAGCAGCAGGGCGACGGCCAGGTCCTTGACCTGAGGCAGGGCGTTGAGGCGGGTCATGGGGCGTAATCCATCGGCGACAGACCCGCCGTGCGGCAGATGGCGACGCATTCGGCCCAGGCCGTGCGGGCGGCGGCGGTCTCGCCCAGGCCGGCCAGGGCGCGGCTTTGGGCCGCCAGGGTGAACGCCAGTTCGTCGGACGAGAATTCGTGTTCGACCAGATGGTCGACTTGGTCCAGCGCGCGGGCATTGTCGCCGATGGCCAGATAGGCGCGCAGGGCGAGGCGGCGCAGATGCACGTCCAAATCCCCGCGAGCGAGGGGAACCAGGAGCAGCAGCGTCCTTCGCGGGCGGCCAAGCCGAAGATAGGTTTCGGCCAGAAGAAGCAGAAGCTGGCGGCGGATGTCGGTCATGGCGTCATCCCCTGGTCAGGCCGTTGACGTATTCGTCGAGCGCCGAGAGCTTCCGCACTTCGCCGCGCAGGGCCCAAGACGCGGCCCGGTCTTCCCGGGTGGGGGACGGGGCGGCTTCCAATTCGATCAGGAGAGCCGAGAGTTCCATGCGCATGATCCCTACGCTGAGCCGTCCGTCCGGCAAGGCGGACAGCAGGTCGTGGCCGTCGATGGGGCGGGCCGGCGGGCTTTTCGGGCGGGACGGCGCGACCGGGCCGTCGCCGGGGTGGGCCGGGGGGCGGATGGGCGACGGCCGCTCGGCGGGACGCCCGATATCCAGCGGCTGGGCGTCGGGGCCGGGTGCGGGATTGAGCCTCATCGCTGCGCGACCTCTTGCGGCGCCGCGCCGAGCCGGACCTCGAAGCGGGACCCGCCATAGTCGAACGCGGCGCGTTCCAACGACAGCTCGACCAAGGTCCAGCCATCGCCCACCGCATCGCCGGGATAGAAGGCGCGGCCACCGACCATGATATGCGGCTGGCCCACATACCAGACGGATTGGATCTGCGGTGGCGTCAGGGGCTTGGCATCGACGGGGACGAAGGCGACCCGGTTGGCGATCAGGGTCGCCTCGGGGAAAGCCGCGTCGAACCAACGCTGGACCATCTCCAGCTTGTCGGACCGGTCGGCGCGCACCCGGCCCGACAAAAGGTAGGTATCGGACATGACCTCGATCCCCAACTGACCCAGGGATTGGCGGGCCAATTCGCCTTCCAGCGCCGTGCGGATGCGGGCGGGATCGGCGGCGGGGGCTACGGGGGCGGCCCGGGCCGGCGTGGGGGCCGGGCCGGTGACCATGGCGGCGATCCGGGGGGCTTCGCCGCCCCGAGCGACGGGGCCATTCAAGGCGGCGGCGGACAGGCCCAGGGCGAGGGTCCCGACCGCGATCAGGCGGGCACCTTGGGCTATGAGCCGTGTGGCCCGGCCGGAATGACCGGACATTTGGGCGGCGAAGTCCACGCCCCCGGCCCGAAACGACACCGCATCGCGGAAGCTGGCGCGATAGCCGGGCGCGATTTCGCCCCGGCCGGGAAGGTCGACGGGAGCGTCCAGGGCGGTCAGGGTGATCCGGCGTCCATCGGCATCCAGGCGAAGGTGGCGGGCGGCAAGGTCGGCGTCGGACAGGACGATATCGCAGGCGAGATCGCGGCCGATCGTGCGGCAGGCGGGACCCAGGCTGGCGGTCGCGCCACGGTGGTGGCCGGACCGGACCGACAGGTCGATCTGTGGTGACATGAAGCACCTCTGGTGGCTTTGGTGGCAGAAGCCCGGCATCTGAAACCAGGGCATCGCGGCCCCCGATTGGGGGCCACGATCTTGGCGTCTGGGACGCGTCTTACTTCGGGTTGATGTCCTTCTTGGCGGCGTTCAGCTCGGTCCCCTTGTTGAGGGTCACCTCACGGAGCTGGACGTTACGTTCGGTCGCCGTGTCGAAGCCCTCGATCAGGCCGTTGACCGTCTCCTGAAAGCGCTGTTCGCTGTCGACAGTGTTGGAATCGGCCGTGTTGGAGACTTGTTCGGGGGACAAACCGGTCGTTTCGTTCATGGGTATTCTCCTTTGGTGGTGTGGTGATCGGTCAGATCGAGGGTCAGGACTGGAGGGCCGACGAGATGGCGTCGATCCCTTCGATCAGGTCGTCCAGGGCCTGATCCTTTTCGGGGCTGTCCCCGATCTCTGAGCTGATGTCGGCGAAGACGTCCTGGACCTTATCGAGCAGCGTCGCGAGGCTCTCGAAGGAGGTGGAACCGCTTTCGCCGTCAGAGGCTTCCGCGAGGCCGAGCGCCTGGTCCGACAGCTCGATGATGTCGTCGAGGATGGCGTTCTGTTCGGCCTCAGGGATGTCGGAATTGTCGACCAGGCTGGTTGCGCTGCGCACGGCTTCTAGGACCTGGGCGATGTCCGAGATGTCGAAATCGACCTGAACGGCGGGGAAGACCTCGCCCGGCGTTTCGACGGGTGCGCCGCCTTCGGTCGCGGTTTCGGTGCTCACGGCGGCGATGGCAAAGTCGCTCTTCTTATCGCCGTTCACCCCATCGGCCACGAATTCCAGCCGGTCGAAGGGCACGTCGATGTCGATGGTCTGGTTGCCGTCCATGTCGCCTCGGACGGGGATTTCCTTCACCAGTTCATCGCCGTCGAAGACCCGGATCGTGGCCATTTCCTGACCTTTGCCGCCCTTGTCGGCGAAGAGATCGACGATCTCGACCGAGCCGCTTTCGGCCCGTTCGGGGGCGTAGAAGGTCATTGCCTCGCCGCGGCCGATTTCATCGTCCTTAAGGCCGATGCCCTGGTCGCTTTCATCGAAGGTCACCGCCTTGCCGCCGCCCGAGACCTTACCCATCAGCTCGTCACCGGCATAGCGGGTGGTTTCGGTGACTGGGGCCGGGGCTGGCACGGGCATGGTGTCGACTTCGCCGCCGACGCCCGGGTCGCCTTCCTGGTCGGGATCCGCATCGCCGTCGGCGTCGCCGCTGCCGTCACCGGGACCGCCGCTTTCGCCGCTGCCGGCATCGCCGCTGCCTTCGCCGTCTTCATCCTGACCGGCGATCAGGGACTGCAATTCCCGGATCAGATCTTCCAACTGGTTCTCGATCTCGGCGATGTCGGCCGCGACGCCGTCGATTTCACCGTCGGCGCCGCCGCCGCCCTCTTCGCCTTCACCCCCGCCGTCGCGCAGTTCAGCCACCCGGTCTTGCAGGGTGTCGATGGCGTCCTTCAACTCGGAGATCATCTCGTCGGTGTCAGCGGATGATCCATCCCCGCTGGGAGGGGTGCCGGAGCCACCATCGTCCGATCCCCCTCCCTCTCCGCCACCGCGGAGTTCGTCGATGATCGCGCTGAGCGCATCGTCGATCTTTTCGGCCTTGGTCTCGGAATCGGTGGCATCCCGCGCTTCGTCCAGCAGATCGTCGGCCTCGCTCAGATCGGGGCCGCTGCCGGACCCGCCGCCACCCGGGACGGTCGCGGGTTCGGGCGGCAGGAATTGGTCGGTGAGGGCGGCGAAGCCGTCCATCAATTCCTCGACCGATTTGGTATTGGCGTCGCCGGTGATGGCGTTCGACAGAATCGGCTTCAGAAAAGAATTGATCTCGGTCAGATAGCGCGCCGAATTGGCGTTCAGGTCGTCCGCATTGTCGCCGAAGTAATCGCGCGAGGCATTCTGCGCCTTCTGCATGAAGTCGCCGACCACGTCGTAGATCGCGGCATCGCGGTCGAATTGCGGATCGGTGTTGTCGGCCAGTTCGCTGATGCGATCGGCCAGGGCATTCATCTCTTTGGCGAAATCGGTGTTGAAGGTGTAATCCTTATCGCCCGATGTCGCCGTACCGATATTTGGGTCCATGACGTTCATCTGTTCTTAGCTCCAGTCTTGGGTTTGAATTGGGGATCAGTTCTCTTCGTCCTCGAAGAGCGCTTCCTTCGCGAACTCCATGAGGCTTGAGAAAATGGTGACGCCGGTCTGGGCCGCGACTTCCTGGCCCACTTGGATGGCGGCCTCGGCGCGCTGTTCGGGCGGCAGGCTGTCGATCGACGAAATGGAGTTGTCGGACATGGGCTGGTCTCCACGGTTTCGGGCGGGGACGGTCCAGGCTTTGCGGCCCCGGTCGCCCCCTTGAGACGACCATGGCAATCGTAGCTTTCCCGAAACTGACGAGATGGCGAAAAGACCGGAGGGGGCAGAAATCTCTTTCACCCAGCCGGTGGGTCGGTCGGCCGATCAGATCGGATGCGTCGAGATGTGGGGAACTTGGCGGCGGGCGGGGCGTTTGCCTTAGACGCCAACATAGAATCTGAATTCGGAGACCTCCGATGGACCTTATCCGCATCATCTGTTCGGTGATCCTGCCGCCGCTGGGCGTCTTCCTAGAAGTCGGGCTTGGCAAGCATTTTTGGATCAACGTTCTGCTGACCCTTCTTGGCTACATTCCGGGGATCGTTCATGCCGTCTACATCATCGCCCGCCGCACCCCCGCCTGACCGTGCCGCCCGCATCGCCTGGCTGGAACGGCTAGCCGACAAGTTGGACAGCCGGTTTAGCCTTTTCGGGATTCGCTTTGGATGGGACAGCCTGTTGGGTCTGATCCCGGGCGTCGGCGACGCAGCAACGGCGCTGCCGGGTGCCTATATGATCTATGAAGGCGCGCGGTTGGGGGTTCGGCGTCCGGTGCTGGCGCGCATGGCGTTGAATACGGGGATCGATTTCGTGGTCGGTGGAATGCCCGTGGTGGGCGACATCTTCGACCTAGCCTTCAAAGCGAATCGCCGGAACATCGCGCTTCTCAAGCAGGACCTCGCACGGCAGGGCATCGCCCCATTGTCGGCCGCCCAAGTCGATCCGGCTAGCGGTGAGGCTGGGCGAATCTGAGACCTGGCGGCGTCTGGACCTATTCTTCGATTTCAGCGGGTTCCGGCGGGGCCACGGCACCCGTCCAGGTTCCGGCATCGTCGCCCCGGACGATCAGCATGGACGTGGTTGTCGCGCCGACGCTGGGTGCCGCATCGGGCCTCCGGCGGTTTTCGAGCATCGTGAACGCGCTCTCGACCATCTCGATATAGCGGGGTGGTCCGCTGAGCACGCCCAGCCCCTGGTCGCCCGTGGTGCGGACGACAAAGCGCGGGTCGGCGACGCCCATCTCTTCCAGCGCGGCGTTCAATTCCTCGGCCGGCACGGCATCGAAGTCGATCACCACGGAGCGGTTGGCCTCGGCCGGTGCGATATAGAGCGTGGTGCCGTCATAGTACCAACTGAGCGCGTAGCGCGCCGCCAGTTGGTTAAGGAATTCCGTCGCCGACAGAGCACCGTCGAAATTGGCGACCTGGCCCCGTACCTCGTCGTCGATGGCGATGGGCAGGGCGAAGCTGCCCGCGAATTCCCGAAGGACCTCGCGGATGTCCTGGGCCAGGATCGAATAGCGGAAGCGCTGTTCGGAGTGGAAATCGGGCACCGTGGCCCGAATTTCGGCGGCCCCGGCCAGCAGCAAGCCGAGGGCTAGGATAGCCAGCCCGGCCGTCTTGCCCTGTGCGGCCCGGCTATCGCCCGAGCCGCGGTCGGCCTTCGCCTTGTCCAAGGGTTTCGACGATGTCGCGGCCTTCCCCTTACGGACCTTGCCGCCGAGATGGCCGTCGAAGCCCGATTCCAGGTCGTCGTCCAGATCGGCAGGGTCCAGGGGAAGAGTCGATCCAATCGTTGTCGTCATCGGCCTGGCCTTTGCAAGGGGAACGGGGTTACGAAAGCCTTGCGCGGGAACCTTGCCGCAGCCTTACCGATGTTGCAGGGCCATGATGGCCTTGGCCGTCGCGGCGAATTCACCTTGCTTGATCGGCTGACCCTTGCCGGTCTTGCGGCAGAGCGCGGTCGCCAGATCCGAGTGGTCGTAGACCGGCACGCCCAAGGCCATGGCCGCCTCCAACAGGGGCGCGGCCTTGCCGCCCCGACCCTTCGCCATCAACACCGGCACACCA
The DNA here is from genome assembly GCA_039033775.1 of Pseudomonadota bacterium. Classification (GTDB taxonomy): domain Bacteria; phylum Pseudomonadota; class Alphaproteobacteria; order Rhodobacterales; family Rhodobacteraceae; genus Jannaschia. The sequence continues at coordinate 16,891 of JBCCCB010000028.1, forward strand.
TATTCGGACTTGTCATAGCGCAGGGCCGCAACGTCGTCCGCCCCGGCGATCACGATGGTCGCCCGATCCAGCCGGGGCGTCCCGGTCGATGACGCCGCTTCGTTGCGCAGCCGTTTGCGGGCCTTGCGGATTTCGGGGCTGCCGAAGCTTTCCTTCTGTTCGGCCTTCTGCTCGCTGCGGCTCATCTTCTGGTCGCGCATGAACAGCCAGACCTGCAGGCGGATGTCGATGATCGCCGCGATCAAGGCGATGACAATCAGCACCGCCGCGATCAGCGCGAGCAGGGTCAGGATCACGCCGACGGCGCATCCCAAGCCGCAATCCGGCGCGTGGATCAGGCTGGCGGTCCCGATCCGGTAGACCCCCCACACGGCGACCATGGCCACTGCCATCCGCAGCAGCGACTTGATCAGTTCGACCCCCGCGCGCAGACCGAAGATCCGGCCGAAGCCCTTCATGGGGCTGAGGTTCGACAATTTCGGGCTGAGGGCGTCGGTGGTGAACAGGAACCCCTTGTTCATGACGAGGTTCACTACGATGGACAGCCCCGCCAGCAGCGCGACCAGGCTGCCCACATAGCGCGCGATCCCGCCGATGGCCGCCGACAGGATCGTGGCGAAGGCCACGTCCGGCGGGTCGCTCATCCGGTCCAGGGCCAGGGCCATCACGTCGGTCATCACCGCCGCCTCGTCCAGTGAAAACGCCAGATAGGCCGTGCCCGCCGCCAAGCCGCCCGCCGTGACCAGATCGGCGAAGCGCGCGATCTGTCCCTTCTCGCGGGCCTTTCGCAACTTGCGCTGACTGGGCGCGAGGGTCTTTTCCTCGCTGTCGCTCATCGTCCGACGAACGGCTCCAGGGCGCGACTGACCAACCCGACCTCGCGCACGCCGTCCCGCAGGTAGCCCACCAGGAATTCCAGGTAGACCAAGGCGAAGACGACGAAGAGCACGTTCTTCACCAGGGGCAGCAACATCGACACCTCGATCCGCCCGCTCATCCGGGCGATGCCCATGGTTGCCGCGTCGCTGAGCAGGAAGATCCCGATCAGCGGCGAGGCGACGACGATCCCGAACAGCAGGACCCGCCCGATCACCGCGGCGACTTCGGCCAAGGCTGCCGCCCCGATGGTCGGCAGGATCAGGTCCAGGGGCCAGATCGCGTAGCTTTCGTAGACCGTCCGCACCATCAGCCCGATCCCGCCTTCGACCGCGAAGATCACGATGGCCACGAAGCTGAGCAGCACGGCCAGGACCGAGGCCTGGCCGCCGGTCGCCGGGTCCGTCATGCCGGACTGGGAGATGCTGCGTTGCCCGTCGACCAATTCGCCCACCGCCTGGATGGCCCAAAAAGGCGCTCCGAAGAACACGCCGAGCAGCGCGCCGACGGCGACCTCCTTGACCATCAGGAGGATGACGAACAGGTCGGCATCGGTGTTCATCGCGTCGATCTGCGGCCCGAGGGCGATCATCAGGGGCAGCGCGAAGCCCAGGCCGACGGCCGCCAGCACGGCGCGCCCCAACTCGGTCCGCTTGAAGACCGGCATGACCAACAGCAGCCCGATGAACCGGGCCGATGCGACGGCGATGTTGATCATGATCTGCTTCAGCGCCCCCAGTTCGGGGAACAGTTGGAACGAGAAGCGGAAACTTTCCTCCACCTCACCGGACCATGCCGGGGAAGTCGGCGTAGATCGTCTCGGCATAGGTCATCAGCGGGGTGAACAGCGCATTGGCCAAGGCGCCGAAGACTGCAATGACCACCAGCAGCTTCACCGTCTGCGGCAAGGTCTGGTCCTGGATCTGGGTCGCCGCTTGCAAGACGGCGATGATCAGCCCCGCCACCATCGCGGCGCCCAGCGCGGGCAGCACCATCGTCAGGAAGATCGACAGGGCCCCGGCCAGGTTCACGGTCACGTCGGACGACATCGGCAGGCTCCTTCAAGCGGTGTTGGAATAGGTCATCACCAACCCCTCGACGAGGCGGCCCCACCCGCTGATCGACACGAACAGGAAAAGCTTCAGGGGCGTGGCGATGGTGGTGGGCGAGACCATGGACATGCCCATGGCCATTAGGACGGTGGTCACGACCAGGTCGATGACGATCATAGGCAGATACAGAAGGAACCCGATCTCGAAGGCGCGCTGAAGCTCCATCACCAGGAAGGACGGGATCAGGACGCTCAGATCGGTTTCGGTGAAGGGCTGGGTTTCCCCTTCGGGCCAGACCTGTTCGCTGGCTAGCAGGAAGAAGGAGCGCTGATCGGGATCGGTGAACCGCATCAGGAAGGCCCGCACCGGTTCCTTGGCGCGGTCGAAGGCAGCCATCCAATCGCCGAAATCCTGGAACTCCATGTCTGGCACGAAGACGGCTTCAGCCATTTCCGTGAACATGGGCGCGGTGACGAACGCCGTCAGCGCCAGGGCAATGCCATAGAGCACGATATTCGGCGGCGTCTGCTGGATGCCGATGGCGTTGCGCACGATAAACAGGACGACGGCGATCTTGATGAAAGATGTCGTGGTCACCACGAAGAACGTCAGCAGCCCCAGCGAGACCGTCAGCGCCATCAGCGAGACGAGCGCGGGGGAGCCCGCCTCAGGCATCGTCGGCCAACCGCCGGATTTCGACCGCCATGTGCCCGCCCACCGTCACCAGGCGGCCATGCCCGATGGGGCTGCCATTGGCGGTGATCTCGACGCGAGCCTCGTCGACTGGCGCGCCCAGTTCGATCAACTGCCCCGCTCCCAGATCGGCCAAGGCGGCATGGCTGCTGGCGATCGGGCCGAGGCGGAAGCCGATCTCGACCGGCAGGTCGCCCAGGCGGCTGAGCGGGGTGTCGGTGTCGTCCGCGAGGTCGGTCATGTGCTCTGTCTCCTCGATTTCGAATGTGGCACCGGCGATCTTGCCTCGGGCGATCCGCCGATCCCGCAGCATCAGGTCGCAGGCGGTCAGGGCCAGGTCCGACGGGTCGGGCACGAAGCAGTCGCCGGCCATCAGGCCCGCCACGACATCTTGCGTCGTGCCGTAGCGGCCCAGGCGCAGATGCAACCGTATCGACGGGTCGATGGCCAAGGGCGGCGCGAGTGGCAGACGGTCCAGCAGGTCAGCCAGCATCGGCACCGCACCGGCGCCGAAGGCCAGCACGACCCCGCCCTCGACGGGTCCGCAATCGCAGCGCAGCGACCGCTGAAACGGCAGATCGGCCCCGGTCTCGGGGGCCAGGGTCAATGGCTGGCCGATTAGGCCTTCCAGGCCAGTCAAGATCGCGTCTAAGGCCAGTTCCAGCATGGACGGGTCCGTCTCGCCCGCGGTCAGCCGGTGCAGCAGCGCCGGCGTCACGCCCACTATTAGGCGCGCCGCCCCGGCGGTCAGGCCGAACCGGGTCACGTCTTCGCGCACGGGACCGTCGGTCAGGGTCAGGGACAGCGTCCCCACCGGCAGAGCGACCGCCCCCCGCCGCCGCATCACCCGGTTGAAGCTCGGCACGGTGGCGCGCATCAGCGGCAGCGCCCGGAAATCCACGCCCGGGGACGGCAGAGGCACCGACACCGTCATCGCCGCAGCACCGCGAATTGCTCGGCCTGGTCGCCGTCCAGCCGGTCGTTCCGGTGCCGCTCGGCCCTGCGCTCAGCGACCTGCCGGTCTTCGTCCAGCACCTGCCAGGTCTCGACCGCTTTCCGCGCCTGCGCCCAAGCCACCCGCGCCTCGGCCTGACGCACACGGGCTTCGGTCAGGCGGGCAGCGGTCTTCTCGGCCGAGGCGCGGGCCATCTCCAGCTGGGCGCGGTTGCGGTCCACGTCGAAGTCGAACCGCTCGAAGCTGAGTGCCGACAGCATCGCCTGCCGCATGGCGCTATAGCCGTGGCGCACCGCGCGATCCAAAGCGGCGGCGCGGACCTCGACCGTGCGCCGGGCATTGACATCCAGCCGCTCCGCCTGGCCGACGGCCCGCGATGCCCGGGCGAGCGCCGTCTCGGCCGTGCGCAACCGCAGACGCCGCAGGTGCAGCAGGCGGGCGGTCGCCGCGGTCATGCCACCGCCTCGGCCAGGGCAGCCTTCGTCGCGTCGAAACCGACCCGTTCATCCGCGCCCTGCTTCAGAAACCGATCCATCGCTGCCGCACGTTCGATGGCAGCGTCGGCTAGGGCATCGCTGCCGGTAGCGTATTCATCGACCTGCACCAGGAACTCGACCTCCCGGAACTTGGCGGCCAGGGCCAGGAAACGGGCGGCGATCTTGCGGTGCCCATCTTCCGCGACCGCTGCCATCAAGCGGCTTTTGGAGCGCGCGATATCGATCGCCGGGTAATGCGCCTTGGCGGCCAGATCGGCGGACAGGACGATATGCCCGTCCAGGATCCCCCGCACCTCCTCGGCCACGGGATCGCCGGCGCCGTCGCCTTCGACCAGGACGGTGTAGAACGCCGTGATCGACCCGGTGGCAGCGGTCCCCGCCCGTTCCAGCAGGCCGGGCAATTGCGCGAAGACCGAGGATGGAAAACCGCGCCGGGTGGGCAACTCGCCTGCCGACAGGCCGATATCCCGCAAGGCGCGGGCGAACCGCGTGATGCTGTCCAGCACCAGCAGAACGTTCTTGCCCTGGTCCCGAAAATGCTCGGCCACGGCCGTTGCCGTGAACGCGGCCGAGGCCCGTTCGACCGCTGGCCGGTCCGAGGTCGCGACCACCAGCACGCTGCGTGCCAACGCGTCGGGCCCCAGCGTGTCTTCGACAAATTCGCGGACCTCTCGCCCCCGTTCCCCGATCAGCGCCACGACGCAGACATCCGCCTCGCAGCCCTTGACCAGCGAGGCGAGCAGCGTCGACTTCCCGCCGCCCGGTTCGCCGAAGATGCCCACGCGCTGGCCCAAGCCGCAGGTCAGCAAGCCGTC
>JBCCCB010000029.1:0-21740 GCA_039033775.1 Pseudomonadota bacterium
CCTCGATGGTGACGACGACTGCGAACATGGCTTCCCCTTCCGATGACCCCCGCCTACGGTCCCGACCGTGCAGCCGACGGAGGGCCCGTGTCCAAGACTTTCGACATCGCCGTGTTCCAGGGCGACGGGATCGGGCCCGAGATCATGGCCCCGGCCCTGGACGTGCTGCGGGCCCTGGGCCACGGCTTCGCCTTCCACGACTGCCCCGCAGGGGCGGCGGCCTATCTGGAGATGGGCACCGACCTGCCCGAGGCGTCGATGGAGACGGCGCGGGAGGCCGATGCCATCCTTCTGAGCGCGTTGGGCGACCCCAAGATCCGCTATGCCGACGGCACCGAGATGACGCCCCAGATCGACATCCGCATCGCACTGAACCTCTATGCCGGGGTCCGGCCCGTGCGCGTGGTGCCGGGGATGCGGACGCCGCTGGTGATCCCCGACGGTCGCGTGATCGACTTCGTCCTGATCCGCGAAAGCACCGAGGGGTTGTTCCATACCCAGGGCAAGGGCCGGGTCGAGGCGGATTTCGCCGAGGAAACCCTGCGCCTGACCCGCGCGACGACCGACGCCGTCAGCCGCTTCGCCTTCGATCTGGCGCGGGCCCGCAAGGCCGCCGGCCATCCGGGCCGGGTGACCAGCGTCGACAAGGCCAATGTCTTCCGGGCCTTCGCCTTCTGGCGCGAGGTGTTCGACGGCGTGGCCGCCGATTACCCGGACCTGAATGCCGACCACGCCTATGTGGACGCCATGGCGCTCTGGATGGTGCAGCGCCCCTGGGACTGGGACGTGATGGTGACCGAGAACATGTTCGGCGACATCCTGTCGGATCTGGGCGCGGGGCTGATGGGCGGGCTCGGCATGGCGCCCAGCGCGGATATCGGCGACGATCATGCGGTGTTCCAGCCTTGCCACGGCTCGGCCCCCGACATCGCCGGGAAGGGCATCGCCAACCCCTTCGCTATGATCCTGTCGGCGGGGATGATGCTGGACTGGCTGGGCCGCCGGCACGGCGACGATGTCTTGGTCGCCGACGCCGCCCGCGTGCAGGCCGCCGTGGAGGCCTGTCTGGCGGCGGGTGAGACGACGGGCGACCTGGGCGGCCCGCTGGACACGGCGGCGGCCGGGCGGGCGGTGATCGCGCGGCTATGAGCCTGGGCGTCGGCCTTCTGGGCGCGGGTTACTTCGCCGCCTTCCACCGGGAGGCCTGGGGCCGGATCGACGGCGCCCGGCTGGTCGCGACCGCCGATGCGGACCCGGCCAAAGGGGCGGACCACGACAGCCTGGGGGCCATGCTCCAGGCCCAGCGCCTCGACATAATCGACATCGCGACGCCGCCGCCGACCCATGTGAAGGCCGTCCGCCAAGCCCTTGCGCATAAGCCGAAACTCATCATCTGCCAGAAGCCCTTCTGCACTTCGCTGGAAGAAGCCGAGCGCCTGACAGAAGCGGCCGAGGCGGCGGGCATCCCCCTGCTGATCCACGAGAATTTCCGCTTCCAACCCTGGTTCCGCGCCATGCGCCGGGCGCTGGACGACGGTCGCGTCGGCCGCGTCATGACCCTGACCTTCCGGTTGCGCACCGGCGACGGCCAGGGCGCGGACGCCTACTTGGCCCGCCAGCCCTATTTCCGCACCATGCCCCGCCTGCTGATCCACGAGACCGGCGTCCATTACCTGGACACCTTCCGCTATCTGCTGGGCGAGCCGGACGGGATCTATGCCGATCTGCGCCGCCTGAACCCGGCGATACGGGGCGAGGATGCGGGCCATGTCATCCTGGATTACGGCCCCGGCGCCCGCGCCGTGCTGGACGCGAACCGCTGCGCCGATCTGGACACCGACGACGCGCGCCGCACCTTCGGCGACGCGACGCTGGAAGGCGAGGACGCCACCTTGACCTTGGCGCCCGACGGCGCGGTGACGCTGCGGGGCCACGGCGCCCGCGACACCGAGACCCTGTTGGCCGCCCGCGACTGGCCGGGCTTCGCAGGCGACAGCGTGCAGGCCTTCCAGGCCCAGGCCGTCGCGGCCTTGATCGGCCATGGCGCCTTCGAGACCCTGGCCCGCGATTATCTGGATACGCTGGACCTGGTGGAGCTGGCCTATGCCTCGGCCGGGGCCAAGGCCCGGCTGCCCGTGACGCCGAGACGGGTCGAAACCGCCTAAAATCCGAACCTTATCGGCGCGGCGCGTTAATCCGCCCTTAGCGTGCCATGGGGCATCCCGATCTCGACAGATTGTGGAAGACCCCATGACCGACCCAGACCTGACGGCGTCCGTGATCGAGGCGCTGCATGCTTCCCCCGATGCCTGGCGCAGCCTGGTCCGCGATATCGGCACAGGGCAGCCGGATCTGCCGGCCCGCATCTTGGAAACCGCGCTGCTGTCGGCCGCGCGCGGCATGGATGCCGCCATCCGCCGGGCCGGTGCGCCCACGGACGAGGCGCGCACGGCGCGGCGCCTGGCGATGCTGCTGGGCATGGATATCGACCGCCATGGCGGCGACCCGACCATGGGCGATCTGATGGGGTCCTGGCGCGAAACCGACGATTTCTTCCTGCGTCTCTGAGGCGAGGCCCCACGGCGCAGCACGACCCCGGACCGAAGGTCCGGTTCCCCCCCGACGAAGTACGGAAAGGACGTCGACATGACCACCAAGAGCTTGGCTCCCCTGAACCGATCGACCACATGGCTGGCGATCCTGCTGCTGATCCTGATCGTCGCGGCGATCATCCCCCAGCGACCCGTGAAGGCCGACAACCTGCCGCTGACCTCGGTCTTCCTGCGCCAGGCCATGCCCTGCGCGGTGCTGGACGGGGAGCCCAAGCCAGCGCGGTGCGAGATGGACGCGCCGTGACGTCTTGACCGTGACGCCTTATTAACCGTTGCGCCTTGGCGAGGGGGGCGGGGCGCCCAGGCGCCCCGTCAGCCCCGGCCCAGGATGGCGCGGACGTAGTTGCGGGTTTCCCGGAAGGGCGGCACGCCGCCATGCTTTTCGACGGCGCCGGGCCCGGCATTGTAGGCCGCCAGCGCCAGGCGCCAGGTGCCGAACTTGCGGTACTGCATCGCCAGATAGCGCGCGCCGCCTTCCAGGTTTTCCCGCGGAACTTGCGGGTTCACGCCCAATTGCCGCGCCGTGCCCGGCATCAGCTGGGCCAGCCCCATGGCGCCCTTGTGGCTGCGGGCATTGGGGTTCCAGCCGGATTCCTGGCGGATCAGCCGCAGGAACAGGTCTTCGGGGATGCCGTGCTGGCGCGCGGCCGCGCGTGCGTCGCCGATGTATCGGGACCGCTGGGGCCCGTCATAGCGCGGGATCGCCTCGGACGGGCCGGGAATCGACAGCGGCGTGGGCGAGGTCGGCAAAAGGCGGCTGGAATGGGAATATTGGTCGTTCAGGCGCCGGTCCATCAGGGCCGTCTGGTTTTCGAAGAGCGCGGTGCGCGACCGGCTGGAAAAGGTCTGAGCCTCGATCGAGGTCGCAAAAAACGCGGCGGCGACCGCAAGTCCCGTCAAACGCACCATAATCGCATCCTGTCCCAAATCTGGCGGCGGCCTTCTGGTCGGGCCTTCTCCCCAAGTCGGGTGGACCATATCGTGAATCGGCTCTTCTGCCAATCGGTGTTGGGCCGCGAGATGACGGGTGTGGCATCGGCTTTCCCTCCCCCGGTTCAACGGTTAGTTAACCAAATCGGGCCAGGTCTGGCCCCACGAGATTCGACACGAGCGGAGGCGAAGGGCATGGCCGGAAGCGTCAACAAGGTGATCCTGATCGGCAATCTGGGCCGCGATCCGGAGGTGCGGACGTTCAGCAACGGGGGCAAGGTCTGCAATCTGCGGATCGCCACGTCCGAGAACTGGCGCGACAAGAACACGGGCGAGCGGCGCGAGAAGACCGAATGGCATTCGGTCGCGATCTTCCAGGAGGGCCTGGTGCGGATCGCCGAGCAGTATCTCAAGAAGGGCTCGAAAGTGTATATCGAGGGCCAGTTGCAGACCCGGAAGTGGCAGGACCAATCCGGACAGGACCGCTATTCGACCGAAGTCGTCCTGCAAGGCTATGGCGGAACGCTGACGATGCTGGACGGCCGCGGCGAAGGCGGCGGCGGGGGCGGCGGCTATGACGACCGGGGATCCTCGGGCGGCAATTACGGCGGTGGCGGATCGTCGTCTGGCGGGGGCGGCAACCAGGGCGGCTATGGCGGCCCGGCCGACATGGACGACGAGATTCCGTTCTGATCCCGCCTGGCCCTCTGATCCCGCCTGGCCCACGGATCCCGCGCGGGCTTGCGATGACGCGCGCCGCGCCCTACCCCGCCTGACATGCCCGCGCCCGTGAACCCCGCCCTCGCCGCCACCGCCCCGCCCCCCGTCATGGAGGCGCGGCGCTGGATCGAGACGGCGACCTTCGCCGCCGACCGGCCGCTCCTGAACCTCAGCCAGGCGGCGCCCGCCGACCCGCCGCCCGCACCGATGCGCGCGGCCATGGCCGAGATGCTGCAACGGCCCGAGGCGCATCTCTACGGGCCGGTGCTGGGCCTGCCCGCGTTGCGCGAGCGGATCGCGGCGGAGTGGACGGCCGGGTATGGCGGCGCGGTGCGGGCGGCGGATGTGGCCATCACCTCGGGCTGCAATCAGGCGTTCACGGCGGCGATCTCGACCCTGGCGGGGCCGGGCGACGACGTGATCCTGCCGCTGCCCTTCTATTTCAACCACAAGATGTGGCTGGACATGGCCGGCATCGGCGCGCGCCTGCTGGAGACCGGGCCGGATCTTCTGCCCGACGCCGATGCCGCCGCCGCGCTGATCGGCCCGCGAACGCGGGCCATCGTGCTGGTGACGCCGAACAATCCCGGTGGGGTGGAATACCCGGCCGAGACGGTTGCCGCCTTCCGCGACCTGGCCCGCGCGCGTGGCCTGGCGCTGGTGGTGGACGAGACCTACCGCGATTTCGACAGCCGGGACGGCGCGCCCCACGACCTGTTCCAGGACCCGGATTGGCGGGACACGCTGATCCAGCTCTACTCCTTTTCCAAGGCCTACCGCCTGACCGGCCACCGGGTCGGCGCCATGGTCGCGTCACCCGACCGGCTGCGCGAGGTCGAGAAATGGCTGGACACGGTCACGATCTGCCCGGCGCAGTTGGGCCAGCAGGCGGCCTTGTGGGGGATGGAAAACCTGGGCGACTGGCTGGCGGGCGAACGGCGAGAGATCCTGGCCCGCCGCGCGGCCATGGCGGCCGGGTTCGCCGAGATGCCCGACTGGGACGTGCTGGGCTGCGGCGCCTATTTCGCCTATGTCCGCCACCCGTTCGACATGCCCTCGGACGCGGTCGCCAAGGCGCTGGTGGACCGCGCCGCGCTGCTGGTGCTGCCGGGCACGATGTTCGGGCCGGTGCGGGCCGAGGGCGGCCAGGGCCGGGCCGAGGCGACGCTGCGCATCGCCTTCGCCAATGCGGATCGCGACGGGATCGCGACGCTGTTCGACCGATTGCGGGAGGTCACGGCCGGGGGGCTTTGACCCGCCGATGTTTCGCGCGCGAAACATCTAAGCGTTTACAATATCTTAACGCTTGAAGCCGGGGCACCGCCTGCCCGCTTGTCCCCGGCCGCCCACGGCGGTATCGACGGGCCATCCAAGGGAGGCCGAGATGACGGACGACAAGCCGCGCAAGAAGAAGGGAAATATCGTCATCTGGATCATCCTGGGCCTGTTGATCCTGTCCCTGGGCGGCTTCGGCATCGGCAGCTTCGGCGGCTCGCTGTCGTCGGTGGCGTCCGTCGGCGACCGGGAGATCACGGTCCAGGATTACGGCCTGGCCTTGCAGAACGAGCAGCGGCAATTGCAGCAGCAGACCGGACAGCCCCTGACCATCCAGCAGATGCAGGCCTTCGGGCTGGACCGCGCCGTGATGGAGCGGCTGCTGGCCCGAGAGGCCCTGGCCTATGAGGCGAACCGCATGGGCCTGTCGGTGGGCGACGCGGAGGTGGCGACACGGATCCGGTCGAACCCGGCCTTCCAGGGGATCGACGGGCAATTCGACCGGGAGGGCTATGCCCAGTCGCTGGATTTCGCGGGCCTGAACGAGCGGGGCTTCGAGCGGCAGACCCGGGACGACGCCGCGCGCGAATTGTTGCAGGTGGCGGTGGTCGGCGGGGTCGAGGTGCCGGATGCCTATGCCGACACCCTGACCGCCTGGCTGGCCGAGACGCGGGACGTGACCTTCGCCGCCGTCACGGTGGCCGATCTGGAGACCGGGCCGGTGGCGCCGAGCGACGGGGATCTGGAGGCGTTTCACGCCGAGAACGGCGATCTGTTCCGCATGCCGGAAATCCGACGGCTGACCTATGCGGCCGTGATCCCCAGCGACTTGGCCGAGGCGACCGAGGTGGACGAGGCGGCGATCCGCGCGATCTACGACGACCGGATCGACCGGTTCCGCCAACCGGCGCGGGTGCTGGCCGAACGGCTGGCCTTCGCCGATGCCGCGGCGGCCGAAACGGCGCGCGCGGCCATCGACGCGGGCGAGACCACGTTCGACGCGCTGGTCGAGGAGCGGGGCCTGACGCTGGACGACGTGGATCAGGGCGAATTGGCCGCCGACGACCTGGACAGCGGCGTGGCCGAGGCGCTGTTCGCGCTGGACGAGCCGGGGCTGGTCGGGCCGGTGGACACGGCGCTGGGGCCGACGCTCTACCGCGTGAACGCGATCCTGGACGCGACCGAGACCCCGTTCGAGGACGTGCGCGACGATCTGGCGGCGCAGTTCTCGGCCGATGCGGCCCGGCGTGAGATCCAGGCCGCGCGGGAGAGCATCGACGACCTGCTGGCGGGCGGCGCCACGCTGGAGGAGATCGCGGACGAGACGATCATGGAGCTTGGGACCATCGCGTTCGAGCCGACGCTGCGGGAGGGGATCGCGGGCTACGAGTCGTTCCGGTCCATGGCGCGGAGTGTCGAGGAGGGGGATTTCCCCGAGTTGGAGGCGCTGTCCGATGGCGGACTGTTCGCCTTGCGGCTGGACGAGGTGGTGCCGCCGGAGGTGCCGCCCCTGGCCGATATCCGCGCCGAGGTGGAGGCCGCCTGGCGCGCGCAGCAGGATCGCGACCGGCTGCTGGCCCGGGCGGAGGCCCTGGCCGCGCGGATCGGCGGTGGCGAGACCTTCGAGGCGGCGGGCCTGACGGCGGAGGTGGCCGAGGGCCTGGCGCGGGACGGCATCCTGGACGACGTGTCCGCCGATGTGGTGACCCGGATGTTCGAGGCCGAGCCGGGCGACGTGATCGCCTTGGCGGGCGACGCGCAGCGCGCCTGGGTGGCGCGGCTGGACCGGGTGACCCAGGCCGATTTGGGCGAGGGCGAAGCGGCCGAACTGCGCGCGGCCATCGTGCAGCAGACCCGCCAGGAGATCGCGTCGGACCTGTTCGAGGCCTATGGCCAGGCGATCCAGGCCGAGGCCGGGTTCAGCGTGAACCAGCAGGCGGTGCAGGCCGTGCAGTCGCAGCTTCTGGGCGGCTGAGGATGATCGCACCGGACTTCGCCGCGTTCGAGGCGAGCCATTCGGCGGGACGCAACCAAGTGCTGTGGATGCGCCTGCCGGCCGATCTGGACACGCCGGTGTCGCTGATGCTGAAGCTGGCGGAGGCGCAGCCGTTTTCCTTCGTGCTGGAATCGGTGACCGGGGGGGAAGTGCGCGGCGCTATTCCATCGTCGGGATGAAGCCCGATCTGATCTGGGAATGCCGGGGCGAGAGCAGCCGCGTGAACCGGTCGGCGCGGTGGGATCCGGAGGCCTGGGAGGACGCGGGCGAGCCGCTGGCGGCCATTCGCGGGCTGCTGGAGGAGAGCCGGATCGACTTGCCGGAGGGGTTGCCGGCCGCTTGCGCGGGGCTGTTCGGGTATTTGGGCTACGACATGATCCGGCTGGTGGAGCATTTGCCGGACGTGAACCCCGACCCGCTGGACCTGCCGGATGCGATGTTGATGCGGCCGTCGGTGGTGGCCGTGCTGGATGGGGTGAAGGGAGAGGTGATCCTCGTCGCCCCGGTTTGGGGCTCCTCGGCCCCGGCCCGCGCCGCCTATGCGCAGGCCGCGGAGCGGTTGCAGGACGCGCTCGCCGCGTTGTCGCGCGCGGTGCCGGAGCCCAGGGATATGGGCGATCCGCTGGACGTGGCGGAGCCGGTGTCGAATTTTTCGCGGGAGGGGTACGAGGCGGCCGTGGAGAAAGCCCGCGACTACATCGCCGCCGGGGATATCTTCCAGGTGGTGCCGTCGCAGCGCTGGACGATCCCGTTTCCGCTGCCGCCGTTTTCGCTTTATCGGGCTTTGCGGCGGACCAATCCGTCGCCGTTCATGTTCCATTTCGACCTCGGGGATTTTCAGATCATCGGCGCTTCGCCGGAGATTCTGGTGCGGGTGTTCGGGGACGAGGTGACGATCCGGCCGATTGCCGGGACGCGGCCCCGCGGCGCCACGCCCGAGGAGGATCGGGCGCTAGAGGCCGATCTGCTGGCCGATGAGAAGGAATTGGCGGAGCATCTGATGCTGCTGGACCTGGGGCGCAACGATGTGGGGCGCGTGGCGAAGACGGGCACCGTGAAGCCGACCGAGCAGTTCATCATCGAGCGCTATTCCCACGTGATGCATATCGTGTCGAACGTGGTGGGGGAATTGTCGGCGGACCACGACGCGCTGTCCGCCCTGTTGGCCGGGTTGCCGGCGGGGACCGTGTCGGGGGCGCCCAAGGTCCGCGCCATGGAGATCATCGACGAATTGGAGCCCGAGAAACGCGGAATCTATGGCGGCGGGGTCGGGTATTTTTCGGCCGGGGGCGACATGGATATGTGCATCGCGCTGCGGACCGGCGTCGTGAAGGACGGCAACCTGTATGTGCAGGCCGGGGGTGGGGTCGTCTATGACAGCGATCCGGGTGCGGAATGGCAGGAGACCGTGAACAAGTCGCGCGCGCTCAAGATGGCGGCGGCGGAGGCCGGGCGGTTCGTGCGTCGCGGCAATTGACGGCGCTGGTGGCGCGCGCCGGGGGTTTTGCACCCCCGGACCCCCGCAGGATATTTCGGAAGGGAAGAATGGGGTTTGGACGCGGTTGGGCGCGGCTTGGGCGGGTCGACCGTGGACGGATCGAGGGAGAGGGCGGCGCCGCCCGGTTTCGGGTCGGGTCCGGTGTCGGTGGGGGCGTTTGCCGCCCAGCTCCGGTCTGTGCGCGGATCCCCGGTGGCGGCGTGACCCGCCCGAGAGGGACCTTGTCCTGTCGATGATGAAGGGTTTTGGCCGGAGCGGTCAGCGCTTGGTGAACCGGCGCAGGATATTTTCCAGGGCCGACTTGAAGGCGGCGCGGTCGCGGGACGTGTAGGGGCGCGGGCCGGTGGTCTGGCCGCCGGTCTGGCCTTCCATCCCCGGACGCAATTCGGCCATCAGGTCGCGGGTGGCCACGGTATCGCCGATGGCGGCCTCGGTATATTCGCGGCCCCTGGGGTCGAGCGCGGCGCCCCCCGCCTTCAGGACCCGCTCGGCCAGGAGGATGTCGCCGGTGACGGTGACCGTTCCGGGACCAGCGACCTGGGCGATGGCGTCGTCGGCGGCGTCGAAGGCATCGCCCGCCACGAAGAGCTTCAGAAGGGGATGGTCAGGCAGGCGCAGATAGGTGGCCGCGACGAAGATGGCGCGGATCTGGTGGCGCATGGCGATCTCGGCGATCTCGCGCTTCACGGGGCAGCTATCGGCATCGACCAGGATCATGGGACCGTCCGGCCATCGCGAGGGGCAGCGAGGCCGGCCGCCGGGCGGAGGCCCGACGGGCGGCTGGCCCGGCGGCGGGTCACGACGGCGGCGGGAGAAGCGCCCGCAACCCCCGGGCCAGCACCAGGGCGTCGGAGCCCACGGAGACCACGCGCGCGCCCGCCGCGACCCAGCGGTCGGGGTCGGCGGCGAAGATGCCGGGGGCCAGGCCCGTGGCCGCGATGCGGGCGATGGCGTCGTCCAAGGCGGCGTGCAGGGCGGGATCGGTCGTCTCGCAGCCCATATCGGCGGCCAGGTCGGCGGGGCCGATGAAGACGCAATCCACGCCGGGGACAGCACAAATGGCCTCTAGGTTCTGGAGGGCGGCGCGGCTTTCGGCCTGGACCCAGACGGAGATCTGGGCGTCGATCTCGGCCAATCCTTCGTCCCTGAGACCGTAGAGACCCGCCCGCGCGACCAGGGCGCCCACGCCCCGGATGCCAGCGGGCGGATAGCGGCAGGCGGACACGGCGGCGCGGGCCTGGTCGGCGGTGTCGACCATGGGCACCAGGATCGTGCGCGCGCCCAGGTCGAGCGCTTGCTTGATCAGCCAGGCCTCGCCCGAAGGCACGCGCACGACCGCGTCGGGCGCGGCGATCAGGCGGCGGCGGATGTCGCCGGGATCCCAGGCGCCGTGTTCGCCGTCGATCACCAGCCAGTCGAAGCCGACCCGGGCGGCCAGTTCGGCGGCTTCGGGGCCGGGGAGGTTCTGCCAGAGGCCGCGCAGGGTCTCTCCGGCGCGGATCCGGTCTTTGAGGTCTGTCATGGGCGTTGGGTGGCATGCAGGCGACGTGCGGGCAAGTGCGCTTGCTCCTGCGACAAACGCGCCCTACCCTTCCCGACACAGAGGCGCGGACGGGAGCCGTGCCCATCAGGGAGAAAACATCATGAAGTATCTATCCGGCACCTGTGCGGCTGTCATTTCCTTGGCCTTCGTGGGCGAGGCCGCCGCCACGGAATGGAACGTGTCGCTTTGGGGGAAGCGCCGTGCCTTCACCGAGCATGTGGAGAAGCTGGCCGAATTGGTCGCCGAACGGTCGGGCGGCGAGTTCACCATGAATATCAGCTATGGCGGCCTATCCAACAATCGCGAGAACCTGGACGGGATCTCGATCGGCGCGTTCGAGATGGCGCAGTTCTGCGCGGGCTATCACCGGGACAAGAATCGGGCGATCACCGTGCTGGAACTGCCGTTCCTGGGCGTCGAGACGCTGGAGCAGGAAGTGGCGGTGGCGAGCACCGTCTACGAGCACCCGGCGGTGGCCAAGGAGATGGCCCAGTGGAACGCCAAGATCCTGATGACCTCGCCCATGCCGCAATACAACATCGTCGGCACCGGCGAGCCGCGGGACAGCGTCGAGGAATTCGAGGGGATGCGCGTGCGCGCCACGGGCGGCATCGGCGCGGTGATGGAAGCGGCGGGGGCGGTTCCGACCTCGGTGACGGCGACGGAAGCCTATAACTCCATGGAATCCGGTGTCGTGGACGCGGTGGCCTTCGCGCAGCACGCGCATTTGTCCTTTGGGACCATCGACATCGCCGATTGGTGGACCGAGAATCTGAACCCCGGCACGGTGAATTGCCCGGTCGTGGTGAATATCGACGCCTACGAGGCGTTGTCGGACGAGCATCGCGCGATCTTGGACGAAGCGGTCGGGGAGTCCCTGGATCACTATCTGGCGAATTATGCCGAATTGCTGGAAGGCTGGGAAAATACCCTGGCCGAGAAGGATGTGGCCAAGGTGACCGTGCCGGCGGAGGAGATCGAGAAGCTGCGGTCAAACGCGGCGCCGATCCACGAGGCCTGGATCGAGGAGGCCACGGCCAACGGGCTGCCGGGGCAGGAGCTGTATGACCTGGCGACGCAGGCGGTGACCGAGAACGCACCGACGAACTGAGCCCCGGAAAAGTCTTCTCGGAAGACTTTTTCAAAACTCTTGATCAAGAGTTTCGGCGCGGGCGTTCGACGCCCGCGCCTTGTCCCGGACCCGAGGCACCATGGCCACCACTTCCAACGTCCTGACCGATGACAGCTCGGTCAGCCGCGCCGACCGCGCCCTGCTCCATGTGGAAAAGGCCCTGAACCTGGCCGCCGGGATCACGATCTTCGCGCTGGTGCTGTTGGCCATCTCGAACGTGTTGCTGCGCAAGCTGCTGAACGCGCCGGTGCCGGGCTATATCGACTGGACCGAACAATTCATGGCCGTCTTCGCCTTCCTGGGTCTTGCCTATGTGCAGCGTGAAGGCGGGCATATCCGGATGGATCTGCTGGTGGGGAACCTGAAGGGGCGGCTGCTCTGGCTGTTCGAGTTTCTGTCGGTGATCTTCATGTGGGTCGTCGTCACCGCGCTGATCTACGGGACGTGGTTCCATTTCGACCGCTCGTTCGATTTCTCGGCGCCCAATTGGTCGACCGACAGTTCCATCGACATCGCCCTGCCCCTCTGGCCCGCGAAGCTGGCCGTGCCGGTGGCGCTGACGATCCTGTGGCTGCGGCTGGCGGTGCAGATCTGGGCCTATGGGCGCGGATTGGTCCAGGGCGGCGACCGGATCGTGGCGGTGCCGCTGCCCGAGGATCCGGCCGAGCAAGCCTCGAAGGAGGCGGCGGCCGTGGGTGCTTTGGGCGGGGATCGGCGTGGATAATCTCATCGACATGCGGGCGCTGCTGGACGGCGTCTCGATCTTCGAGGTGTCGCTGTGGCTTTCGGGCCTGCTGCTGGTGCTGGTGCTGATCGGTGTGCGGGTGGCGTTCGCGGCGGCCTTCATCGGGTTCGTGGGGCTCTGCGCGTTTTTCATGCAGCGCCAGGGCTTCGACCAGGGGCTGGTGACGGCGGCCAAGCTGGCGGGCCAGGTGCCCCATTCCAAGGCCACGCAATACGCGCTGAGCCTGATCCCGACCTTCATCCTGATCGGCTACCTCGCCTATTTCGCCGGCCTGACGACGGCGCTTTTCGAGGCGGCCAAGCGCTGGGTCGGCTGGGTGCCCGGCGGCCTGGGCGTGGCCACCGTCTTCGCCACGGCGGGCTTCGCGGCCGTCTCGGGGGCGTCGGTCGCCACCTCGGCCGTGTTCGCGCGGATCGCCATCCCCGAGATGCTGCGCGAGGGCTACGACAAGCGCTTCGCGGCGGGCGTGGTGGCGGCGGGGGGCACGCTGGCGTCGCTGATCCCGCCCTCGGCGATCCTGGTGATCTACGCCATCATCGTGGAGCAATCGGTGGGCAAGCTGCTGCTGGCGGGGTTCCTGCCCGGGCTGGTCTCGGCATTGATCTACGGGGCCCTGGTCATGGGGCTGGCGCGGTTGCGCCCGACCCTGGGGCCGCCGGTGGGGGGCTTCACCTGGGGCCAGCGGCTGAGCGCCCTGCCCGGCGCCCTGCCGATCCTGCTGGTGGTCTTCATCATCGTCTATTCGATCTATTTCGGATGGGCGACGCCGACCGAGGCGGGGGCCTTGGGCGCGGGCGTGGTGCTGACCATGGCGCTGTGGAAGGGGATGCGCTGGCGCGACCTGCAGGGCGCCTTGATGGAGGCGGCCAAGCTGACCGTCATGATCTTCGCGATGATCTGGGGCGTGCTGATCTATGTGCGCTTCCTGGGCTTCGCCAAGCTGCCGGACGCCTTCGCGGAGTTCATCACCGGGCTCGACATGGGGCCCTATCAGATCCTGCTGCTGATCCTCTTGGTCTATGTCGTTCTGGGCATGTTCATGGACGCCATCGGCATGCTGATCCTAACGCTGCCGATCACGTTCCCGGCCGTGATGGCCCTGAACGGGGCGGAAGCCGGCGGCGTCGGCGCGCTGGGCATGACGAACGAGGAAGCCGCGATCTGGTTCGGGATCATCGTGGTGAAGATGGCGGAGCTGTGCCTGATCACGCCGCCCATCGGGTTGAACTGCTTCGTGGTGGCGGGTGTGGCGCAGGATGCGAAGATGGACATCTCGGTCCAAGATGTGTTTCGGGGGGCCTCGCCGTTCTTCGTGGCGGACGTGGCAACGGTGGCGGTGCTGATCGCGTTTCCGGGGATCGTGCTGTGGTTGCCGGGGTTGGTTGGGTGAGGCGCGACTGCTAGGTGGCGGCCATGACCGACGAGATCCCGACCGAGAAAAGTTCGGCCCGCCAGCGGGCGGACGCCATCAAGGCGTTTCGCTGCAAGCATCTGATCGCTGTAATCGAGGACCCAACCGATATTCGCAACATCGGCACCGTCATCCGCAACGTGAACGCTCTAGGCGTGGAGAAGGCGTATGTGGTCGACCCGCGCGGCGCCCTGCCCGACGATTGGCAGGAAATGCGGGGGCGGCGGTCGCTGTCTAGGGCTTCCGTTTCGGCGGTGAAGTGGAGCTTCGTGCGCCGGTTCGACAGCACAGACGCTTGCCACGATTATCTGGAGAGCAAGAATTTCACCTCCATCGTCACCTCGCCCCATGTGAAGGGCAAGGAGAACGCGGCCTTCGACGAGGTGGACTACACGATCTTCCCAAAGCTCGCCGTCTGGTTCGGCAACGAGGGGCGCGGGATCACCGACGCCGCCGTGGCGCGGGCGCGGATGTGCATCAACATCCCCATGTATGGCATGATCGACAGCCTGAACCTGGGCACATCGTCGGGCATCATCCTCCATGAGGTGACCAAGCAGCGGCGGCTGTACCAGAGCCTCTACCGCAAGAAGGGCAAGCGGAAGCCGATCCGGCCCGATCCGGCCGACGGCGCCTGACCCGGCGCGACTCGGTCTGCCGACCGGCCGGTCAGCGGCCGCGAACGCAGGTCGGCGCGGATTGGCAAGATCGGGCCGGAACCGGGCTCTGCCGTGGGTGGCGGCTCGCCGAAAGGCCGTCGGCGGATTTTGTCCTGCAGGAACATGCACAAACCAGAGGCGCAATCTGGCAGGACTGCGCGTGAATTCAGCATCTTAGACGCCGAGGAGCGCCAGAGGTCGCGGCATCAGGTCTAACGGGTCCGGGCGATGGAGACACCGCCCGTTCGGAGAAGAGAACCAACAGGAGCAGACCCATGAAATCCATTCTGACCACGACCGCCGCAATCCTCGTGCTGACGGCACCCGCTTGGGCGCAGAGCGCCCTGGACACGGACGGCGACGGCAACGTGTCGCTGGCGGAAGTCCAGGCGGCCCATCCCGAGGTCACGGCGGACATGTTCGCGTCGATGGACAGCGACGCCGACGGCGTGCTGAGCGATGCCGAGATCGCGGCGGCGACCGAAGCGGGTCTCCTGCCGTCCTGATCCCCCCGTGCCGGGGCCGCCTCTCGGCCCCGGCCCTCCCCGGTGGCGCCCGGCTTTTGCGAGTCGGGCGTCATTGGGATCCGGAGCGTCCGCCGGACGCCGTTCACATCGGGACGCGCCGGATCGGGTGGCACCGGCCATGTGCCCGGATGTGGCCCGATGGGGACGCCTCGACCCGTTCCAACCGCTCCACACGCGCAAGAATCGTAATAATCTCGCAACCGGAGAGAAACTTTCTCCGCGCCTGTTGACGCCCCTTCGCCGATCCGTATGGTCGCTGCCAGAAACAAGGAAATCGTGATGGCCACGCTTCTCGTAATTGTCGGATCAGGGTGCATGGGTCGCTAACCGCGACGGGCCATATCAGCCACCATGCGCCCCCGGAGTTCACCCCTCCGGGGGTTTTTCGTGGCAGGGATGAGGACAGACAGATGAACAAGCAAGCGGCGGGCAAACAATTCACGGGTGCCCAGATGGTCGTCAAAGCCCTGCGCGACCAGGGCGTCGACACCGTGTTCGGCTATCCGGGCGGGGCGGTCCTGCCGATCTATGACGAGATCTTCCAGCAAAACGACATCCGCCATTTTCTGGTCCGCCACGAACAGGCCGCCGTCCATGCCGCCGAGGGCTATGCACGGTCGACCGGCAAGCCGGGCGTGGCGCTGGTGACGTCCGGCCCGGGGGCGACGAATGCGGTGACGGGCCTGACGGACGCCTTGATGGACAGCATCCCCATCGTCGTGCTGACCGGCCAGGTTCCGACCTTCATGATCGGCTCGGACGCGTTCCAGGAGGCCGACACGGTCGGCATCACCCGCCCCTGCACCAAGCACAATTGGCTGGTGAAAGAGACGGACATGCTGCCCAAGGTCCTGCACGAGGCGTTCCATGTGGCGACGTCGGGGCGTCCCGGCCCCGTCCTGATCGACATCCCGAAGGACGTGCAATTCGCCACCGGCACTTACACCGGCCCCAAGCAGATCGAGACCAGCCATTACCAGCCCAAGCTGAAGGGCGATGCGGACGCCATCGAACAGATGGTCGCCCTGATCGAGACGGCCGAACGGCCCGTCTTCTATACCGGCGGCGGCGTGATCAATTCCGGGCCAGCCGCCAGCCAGCTGCTGCGGGAATTGGTCGAAGCGACGGGCTTTCCCATTACCTCGACCCTGATGGGGTTGGGCGCCTACCCTGCCTCAGGGCAGCATTGGTTGGGGATGCTGGGGATGCACGGCCTCTACGAAGCGAATATGGCGATGCATGATTGCGATCTGATGATCAATATCGGCGCCCGCTTCGACGACCGGATCACCGGGCGCATCGACGCGTTCAGCCCGGAGTCGAAGAAGGTCCATATCGACATCGACCCCAGCAGCATCAACAAGGTGGTCAAGGCCGATGTCCCCGTCTTGGGCGATGTGGGCCATGTGCTGGAAGACGCGCTGCGGGTCTGGAAGTCGCGCGGCCGGAAGGTGAACCGCGAAGGACTGCAAAAATGGTGGGCCCAGATCGAGCAGTGGCGCACGGTCGATTGCCTGAAGTTCAAGCAGACCGGCCCGACGATCCGGCCCCAGCATGCCGTCGCGCGGCTGGAGGTGCTGACGAAGACATACGACCGCTACATCTGCACCGAGGTCGGCCAGCATCAGATGTGGGCCGCGCAATATATGGGGTTCGAAGATCCGAACCGCTGGATGACCTCGGGCGGCCTGGGCACCATGGGCTACGGCCAGCCCGCCGCCATGGGCGTGCAAGTGGCGCATCCCGATGCGCTGGTCATCAACGTGGCGGGCGAGGCATCGTGGCTGATGAACATGCAGGAAATGGGCACGATGGTGCAGTACCGCCTGCCGGTGAAGCAGTTCATCCTGAACAACGAGCGCCTGGGCATGGTCCGCCAATGGCAGGAATTGCTGCATGGTGAGCGGTACTCGCATAGCTGGTCCGAAGCCCTGCCCGATTTCGTCAAGCTGGCCGAGGCGTTCGGTGCCAAGGGCATCCAATGCGCCGACCCGGCCGATCTGGACGACGCGATCATGGAGATGATCCGGCATGAGGGGCCGGTGGTCTTCGATTGCCTGGTCGAGAAGCACGAGAACTGCTTCCCCATGATCCCGTCGGGCAAAGCCCATAACGAGATGCTGCTGGGCGAGGCCGAGACCCAGGGCGTCATCGACGCGAAGGGGTCCGTGCTGGTCTGACCGGCACCGACCCGGGATGCTGACGCAATTCGTGATCTTGGCCGCGATCCGGTCGCTGCTGTTCCAGGCCCTGTTGCTGTGGGCGTTGCGCAGTTTCGTGGCCGACCGGGCGCGTCGCGTTGCGTTGGCGGCGCCTGCTGCCTTGGCGGCTGCGGCGCTTCTGGACGGCAGCACGCCGGATGGATGGGATTTCGAATACCTCCTCGGCCACCCGTTCTGGGTGTATCTGTTCCTGAACGGACCCATTGTCCTGGCGGTGGCCTGTCTGCTCCTGCTGATCCCGAAGCGCGATTGATCGCCATGGCGAGGGCGGCGCCCGAAGCGCACGCCCCCCGTGGCGGTCACTGCGCCAGCATGCCCGCGGTCAGATCGGTGTTGAGCAGTTGCGCCTCGGTGCCGTCGACCGCGCCGCTGCCATCGGCATCGTAGCGGTTGAACAGAAGCGCGGTGTATTCCGCCTCGTCCACGCCGCCATCGCCGTTGAGGTCCATGTTGGCGTAATCGCCCACCTCGGTCAGGCCCGCATCCCATTCGGTGGCGTCCAGCGCGCCCGAGGCATCGGCATCGAATTTGGCGAAGGTGGCCATGGACACGAAGCCATCCGCAAATTCCTGGGGGTTCAAGGTGCCGTCGCCATCGGCGTCCCAGGTGGCTTGCGCGAACGCGGCGCCGGTCGAGAGCGCGAGGAGGACGAGGGTCGGGGAAAGTCGTGTCATCGGGTGTCTCCTGTCGTGACCGTGCGGGATGCGCGGTCTTGCAGAAGCTTTGGCGGGGTGGGCGACATGGGCGCCATGGCCCAGCCCTGGGGCACGGAAAACGGGTGATCGCCCGCGCAGACCCGGCGGCGCCTCGCGCGTGACATGGCCGGAAATCCGCCGCCGCCGCGAATTTAGGCAAGGATTTGCGCATCTTGGCAGAGCCTCGCCCATGAAAAAGGGGCGGCCCGAAGGCCGCCCCTGGTCGAAACGTTCGGCGGAAGACTTACAGGTCTTGCTTGCCTTCCAATTCACCGGTCACGGTCGTGAACTCGGTTTCGCTGATCGTGCCCGATCCGTCGATATCGTAGATCGTCAGATAGCCGGTCTCGAATTCCGTCTGCTCGACCAGGCCGTCGGCGTTCAGGTCCCAGTCGGCGAAGGTGTAGGTGCCCAGCTTGGTATCCGCGAACTGCACGTTGGCGCCGAAGAAGGCGTCGTATTCGGCCTCGGTCACCATGCCGTTGCTGTCGGCATCCAGCGCGGCCATGGTCGGATTGTCGTTGAAGAGGTTGCGGAATTCCGCGCCCGTCAGCTCGCCATCGCCATCGACGTCCCAGCTTTGCAGGACCATCTGCGCCGAAGCGGCGGTGGCCATGGTAAGGGTGAGGGCGGTGGCGGTCAGAATCTTGGTGACTTTCATTTTGAATGTCTCCTGTTGATATGTCGGTTGTCCGAGGCGGCGTTTCCGCCCTGGTTGCACCGAACTAACAACGCGACCGGTGGAAGGTTCCCAGATTGGTCTTCCGTGTTGCGCGGATTCCTGCCAAACCCCCAGAACCATTCGGGGAAAGGGACCGATCATGTCCGCGCTCAAGCTCAAGAAGGGCTCCACCAGCCATTCCGCCTACAACCTTCGGCCGACGTTTTCGGACGTGCAGGAACGCCATACCCTGGCCATCCTGGTCGATAACGAGGCGGGCGTCTTGGCGCGGGTGATCGGGCTGTTTTCCGGCCGGGGCTACAATATCGAAAGCCTGACCGTGGCCGAGGTGGACCATGAGGGCCACATGTCGCGCATCACCGTCGTCACCACCGGCACGCCCCAGGTGATCGAGCAGATCAAGGCGCAGCTGGGCCGCATCGTCCCCGTCCACGCCGTGGCCGACCTGACGGTCGAGGGCAAACCGGTGGAACGGGAACTGGCGCTGTTCAAGGTCCAGGGCACCGGCGACAAGCGGATCGAGGCGCTGCGCCTGGCCGAGATCTTCCGCGCCAACGTGGTCGACAGCACGCTGGACAGCTTCGTCTTCGAGATCACCGGCGACGTGGGCAAGATCGACGCCTTCGCCGATCTGATGCGCCCCATCGGCCTGGTCGAGATCGCGCGCACCGGGGTGGCCGCGCTCAGCCGCGGGGGCTGACCGCGACGGGGCGCTTACACGCTGCGGACATGGGCCGCGACGCCATGCGCCTCGGCCATTTCCATCATCGTCTTGCCGTCCACGGTCCCCGCGACGCTGCCATCGTCGGCCAGCCCCGAAATCGGGCCGTAGAACACGCAGAACAGCTCGCATCCCTCGGGGCTCACGGGGCGGTGGATGTCGCCGGCGGGTTCGAAGATGTAATCGCCGGTCTGGCCGATATCGGCCTCCTCGTAATAGATCGAGCCCGACAGGACGAGGACCTCGATCCCGCCCAGATGCTGATGGACCGGCGCGACGACGCCCGGTTCCACCTTCAGCAGGCAGGTGAAGCCGCCATGGCGGGGGTCGATGCTCATCAGCTTGTAGGACACGCCCTCCATCACCCAGGGCTTCCACGGCACCGCGCCCAAGCGCAGGAAGGTCGGATAGGGCAATGTCAGCAGGGCCTCGGCCGGGGTCTGGCCGGTGTCTTGGATATCTTTCATGATCGCCTCCCGTTTTGATCGTCAGACCTTGGGGCAGATGCGCCCGCCAAGCGCGGGCGATCCCGGGGCGAATCGGACGATCCTGCGGATTTCTTGCGCCGGGTGGGCGAAGGTTCCAGCGTTGATGCCGGGCATGGAAAAACCACGGCTGGACATCGTCGAGAACGTCGCGCGGGGCTTCGGGCTGACGCCACTGGCCAGCCTGCGGCTGGGCGATGGTCCCGCGCCTTTCGCGGCGGCGGCCTTTGCGGGCCGGGGCGCGCGTCTCGTGTCGTCCGAGCCCGATCGCCGCTACGCCATCGCCGCCGTCCATCTGCAGACCCCCTTCGACGTGGATCTGGAATTGGACGCCGCCCGCGTCTTCGCGGGGCGCGTGAACCCGGGCGAATTCGTCATGGTCCCGCCCGGCGCCCGCCCCGAGGCCGAGGTGGGGGGCACCTGGTCGGTCCTGCATCTCTACCTGCCCGTCGATCTGGTCACGCGGCTGAACCCCAATTGGCACGGCCATACCGGGCGGGGTCTCTGGTACGGCCCCCGCGCCGGTCTGCGCGATCTGGCCCACCGGGCCGCGGCCGAGATGGCGGATACGTCGCCCGCCGCCCAATTGGCGGCCGAGGGCACGTTGCGCCAGTTGGCGGCGCAGTTGATCCCGACGCTGACCCGCGCGCCCTCGCCCGAACGGCTGGCCCCCCATGCCCTGCGGCGGGTCGTGTCCTTGATCGACGCGGAATATGCGACGCCGCTGACCGTCGCCGCCCTGGCCGACGCGGCCGGTCTTGGCGAGGCGCATTTCGCCCGCGCCTTTCGCAACACCACCGGCAAGACCCCCGGCGAAGCGATCCGCGCCCGCCGCATGGCGGCCGCCCGCAGCCTGCTGGCCGAGACGGACCTGCCCATCCTGGAGGTCGCCGCGGTGCTGGGCTATGCCGATCCCGGCTTTTTCGCGCGCCTCTTCCGCCGTGACCACGGCGCCGCCCCCGCCGCCTGGCGGCGGGCCCGGCGGGGTGGCTGATCCGGTCGGTCAGACCAAGTCGAACACGTCCGGGATTTCGATCCGGGACACGAAGTTGCCCTCGGCGTCATAGGTCGAAATGCGCTCGGCCCAGCCGCGGACGTCCAGGGTGTCGACCTCGACGCGCTGGGCGCGAACGCCGTCTTCGAAGACCGTCGTGGCTTCGATGCCGTTGTCCCAAATCTGCTTCCGCGACACCAGACCCCCGGCCTCGTCGCGCTGCTCGCTGCGCTCGGTCCACTCAAAGGCGTCTTGCAGGTCGCTCACGGTCCGCTCCTGCAGGATGCCGTCTTCCCAACGGGTCGTCTTGACCACGCCATTGTCGCGAACTTCCTCAGAGGAGGCGCGCTTGCCGTTCTCGTCATAGAACGTCTCGCGGCTGGACCAGGCCTTGGCGTCCAGTGCATCCGTCTCGACCTGCCGCTGGCGGACACCCGCCTCGAACTCCGTCGTGGTCTGACGGCCGTCGTCGAGGGCGACAATCCGCATGTCGATCTTGCCAGCCGCGTCGAAGACCTCTTCGATCGTGTCCCAGTTGCGCACGTCGTCGCGGCTATCGTCGCGGATCTGGGTCGCGCGGATTCCGTCCTCGAAAGTCTCGGTGACCAGCACGCCGTTGTCTTTCTGAGTGATCCGCTCGGCCACCGCGCCGGTGGCATCGAACGTCTCGCCACGGGATTCCCAATTGCGGATATCGCCGAAATCGATCTGCGCCCGCTGGAGCAGGTTGCCGCTCGACGGGTCGTAGACCGCCAACGTCTCGACCAGATTGTCGTCCAACCGGAACAGGGCCTGCAAGTTGCCCATCGAGTCAAAGAACTGGGTCTGGTTGATCCAGGAGACGCGTCTTCGGTGTCCACCTGCCGGATCTGCCACGGCGTCTCGCCGAAGAA
>JBCCCB010000030.1:0-21712 GCA_039033775.1 Pseudomonadota bacterium
GGACGGAGACGTGGCTTTCGTCGGCGAAGACCAGGGCGTTGTCGGGGATGTATTCGAAGTGGGGGGGGGGCGGCTCACCGGGCGCGCGGCCGGTGAGGTAGCGGGAATAGTTTTCGATGCCGTTGCAGACGCCCGTGGCCTCCAGCATCTCGATGTCGAACTTGGTGCGTTGTTCCAGGCGCTGGGCTTCCAGCAGCTTGCCTTCGTCGACCAGCTGCTTCAGCCGGACTTCGAGCTCGGCTTTGATGTTCTTGATGGCCTGCTGCATGGTCGGGCGCGGCGTGACGTAGTGGCTGTTGGCGTAGACGCGGATCTTCTCCATGTCGCCTTGCTTGGCGCCGGTGAGCGGGTCGAATTCGGTGATCGACTCCAATTCCTCGCCGAAGAAGGACAGCCGCCAGGCCCGGTCTTCCAGGTGGGCGGGCCAGATCTCGACGCTGTCGCCGCGGACGCGGAAGCTGCCGCGGGCGAAGGCGGCGTCGTTGCGACGGTATTGCTGGGCCACCAGGTCGGCCATGACCTTGCGTTGGTCGTAGTCGTTCCCGGTGATCAGGTCTTGCGTCATGGCGCCGTAGGTCTCGACCGAGCCGATGCCGTAGATGCAGGAGACCGAGGCGACGATGATGACGTCGTCGCGTTCCAGCAGCGCCCGGGTGGCCGAGTGGCGCATCCGGTCGATCTGTTCGTTGATCTGGGATTCCTTCTCGATGAAGGTGTCGGACCGGGGGACATAGGCCTCGGGCTGGTAGTAATCGTAGTAGCTGACGAAGTATTCGACGGCGTTGTCGGGGAAAAACCCTTTGAACTCGCCGTAGAGCTGGGCCGCCAGGGTCTTGTTGGGCGCCAGGATGATGGCCGGCCGCTGGGTCTCCTCGATGACCTTGGCCATGGTAAAGGTCTTGCCGGTGCCCGTGGCGCCCAGCAGGACTTGGTCGCGCTCTCCGTCGCGGACACCTTGGGCCAACTCGACGATGGCCGTTGGCTGGTCGCCGGCCGGGTCGAACTCGGTCGCCATGCGGAAGCGGATGCCGCCCTCGAGCTTGGGTCGCGCGGCGGGGGCACGCTGCGTCATTGGGACGTCGCGGTCCGGTAGGGTGAGGATGTCGCCCTTGGGCTGGTTGTCGTTGTTGTGGGCCATGGGGCACCTCAGGGATCGGGGATCTGGGCAGGTCTGTTAATCTATTGCCGCGGACGTCGGTCACAACCCCATCACTGGCCCTTGCGTGAACGCCGTGCGGGACGCTAATTGCGAGGGCGACGACCGACCGGAGGCCACATGCGCGCCCGTATCTACAAGCCCGCCAAGACAGCCATGTCCTCGGGCATGGCCAAGACCCGCGATTGGGTTCTGGAATTCGTTCCGGAAATCCCGCGTGAGATCGACCCGTTGACGGGCTGGACGGGGTCCCGGGACATGCAGGCGCAAGTGCAGTTGCAGTTCGAGACGCAGAAGGAAGCCGAGGATTATGCCAAGGATCGCGGCATCGAATACGTAATGCTGCGGCCCCAAGGGCGGAAGGCCAACCTGCGGCCGGGCGGCTATGGCGAGAATTTCGCAACCGACCGCCGGGGTTCCTGGACGCACTAAGTCTGGCGCTTTGCACTGTCGGGGGATCTGACGACGGGGCCGACCTGACCGCGCTAGATTGCGGTATCAGCTTGCGATCGAGGCGAGAACCTCGCGCGGCGGCACCAGGCGTTCGCGGCGAAGGGTGAAGACGGGATAGGCGTCGTCGTCGATCAAGCGCAACGGATCGAAGTCGGGTTCGACCTGCGTCAATTGCCGCGCGGCCCGGCGGGCGCGGGCGTGGTCGCCTTTGGACAGATAGAGGTTGAGCAGCGCGCGAAGAGGCGCCCGGAAGGACGGTGCGCGGGCATGGGCCACTTCGTAATGGCCAATTCCCAAATCGATATGCCCAGCCGAGATCGCTGCGAGACCGGCGATGGCGTCGAACCAGTGGCCCAGATGGGATTGCCGAGCCAGCGTGGCGCTGCGTTGTCCGTGGAGCAGGGCCTTGGGGCCGCGGCCCGCGCGCAGGGCGACGGTGGCCGCGGCTGAATGGCTGAAGGCGTTGAAAGGGTTGGTGTCGATGGCGCGCTGCGCCTGGATGCCGCTGATATCGGTGTCGAACTCCACCATCGCCGACAATTGAGCCGCCAGCGACAGCACCAGCGAATTGCCCTGGGCGCCGATCACCGCTTGGCGGGCGAAGGCGTTGGCCTCTTCGGCCAGTTCGGCGTGGTTCGCCTCCGTCCGTTCGACGATCATGATCTGCCTGACGAGACAGCGCCAAGCCAGAAGACGCGGAGAAGGCAGAAGGCTGGTGGCTTCGGCCAGCAAGGCTTCCGCCAGGCGCAACTGCGGGGCCTCATAGGTGAACATGGCGGGGATCGCCTTGGCGACCAAGCCGTCGACCCGCATCGCCAGTGGGTCGCGTTCCCGGATCCGCAGGCCGGTCGTCAGCGCGGCCTCGGCGGCTTCGTAAATCAGGCTGGGAATGTCGCCCTGGTGCAGCAGGTCGTCCTGCCGGGTGTCGACCCGCGCGCCCCGCGACCACAGCAACCGGCCCGAGCCCCGCGCTGTCAGCCCGGCGAGCACCTGGACCTCGTCGCCGACGGCGACCGAGCGGATGCCGAGGATCAGCCCGTTTTCCGGCAGGCCGATCCGTGTGACGTTGTCATGCGACGGGTAGATGTCGATCTCACCGAATTCGGACATCAACCCGGAAATCGCATCGCCCAGCAGGTGACCGGTCATCGGTGCGGCCGAGCCGGGCTCGGCCGTGTCGGCGTCGATGCGGACGACCAGCGGGCGCCCCGGCTGCACGTCGGTGGGCTTGGCGATGCCGACGCCCGTGCGGTCGAGCTCGGTCAGGATTTGGCCGCTTTCGGCAGTTCGCCAGGTCTCGAAGGTATCGGACATGACCCGCAACCCTTCGAGAAGCTCACGGCCGCGCCGAAGGGCTTGGAGCGCTTCCTCCGGACGGTCGTCCACGTCGGTGGTCAGGGGGCCGATCGCCACGTCGTTTCGATCCGCCCGAAGCCAATCGCTATGATCCCCCAGGGCGCGGCGGGTCTCGGTCAGAACCTGGCGCAGGCTTCCCGCGGCCTGCTCGCCGCCGCGATCGGACCAGAGACAACCTTCGATCCAGCGGCGGCTTCGCTTGCGATCGGGCGTGCGAACCAGGATCGCGAGCAGTGCCCGTGCCTTGGCGGATGTCGGGGTGACATCCTGCCCTGTCGGCGAGGTTACGCGAAAGTCGCCGATCAAACGCACGAACACGGTGTTTGCTCCCCCAAGGTGCAAGCATTGCGAGACAGTAGCAGGTCACCGGGTCGGCGCAATCATGCCGGTCCAACACAGTTGCGCGAAAACATCGTGAAAAGACATGGGGTCGGTGCGGTGGCGCTTCGCAGTCAGGGTTCGTCGCGTCACCGTCGCGCCACCAATTCATAGGTGGAAGGAAGACGCGATGGCGGTTCTCGGTTCGCATGGCTCCCATGGGTCCCACGGTTCGCATGGTTCCCACGGATCTCACGGCAGCCATGGATCGCACGGGTCCCACGGATCCCATGGCTCGCACGGGACGGGCGGCGGCGGGATGTCGTCTCTGTTGGGCGTGGCATTGGGCACATCGGCCGAAGGATTGGTCGGGTACTGGGACGGATCCGGGATCGTGCCGGTTCCGGCATCGACCGAGATGGACGAACGGTTGAACGCATTGCAGTCGGATGCACGGCAGGCTGCGCTTCGGCAGGACGGGTCGGGCTTCCTGACGGTCAAGGAAGGCGTCGGTGTCACCGAGGTGTCGGCAGGTGACATGTCGATCGGCCTGCGGCGACCCGACCCCGAGGCCGAGCTGGCCGCCGAGGGGTTGCGGCATATCCGCGATGCCATGGACCTGCGTGCCGACCGTCTGGAGGAAATCATTGTGCAACAAGGCGATATGCTGTCGTTCTTCGGGACGCTGACGAAGTTGGATGGGTTCGGCAACCGATGGATCGGAGACGCCCTGGACATCGCCTATGACCTGGCGGTGCCGGTCGAGATGCTGATGAAGTTCCATCTGCAGGTGCCGCGCCCCATCGACTTCACGCCCCGGATCCAGCCGATCATTCAGACACCGTCCCATGGCAGCTGCCCCAGCGGCCACGCCACCGAGGCCTATCTGTTCGCGACGGTCCTGGCGCTGCTGAAGGCCAAGGCGACCTGGCCCCAAGACGATGCCTGCGCGACGCTTCTGGCGGCGATGGTGGTCGGCCCGAAGGACGGGAAGGCGAAGCCCGGTCAGGCGTCGGAGGAGATGCAGAGCTTCACCAAGGATGTGGCTCTGCTCTTTGAACTGGCGGCCCGGATCGCCGACAACCGGACTGTGGCGGGGGTCCATTTCCCGGTGGACAGCGCCCAGGGGGCGCTGCTCGGGCTTGGACTGGGCCTGGCGATGGCCGAGCCGCTTTTGGGCGAACGCTGTGTGTTCAAGGCGGCCATTCCGACATCCGACAAGGCGGTCTGGACAGGTCCGTTTTCGCAGGGGGCCTGGCTGAAATGGATCAACGAGGACCTGAACCTGACGGTCGACGAATCGACGGCGGCCCCCAATCGGTCGCCTTTGATCCGGGAAATCGGCCATCGCGCCGTGCGGTCCTTGAATCCCGAGGCGGGGGTCTTGTCGCTGTCTAAGGCCGACGGCTGACCACGCCCCGTCCCAGTCGCCCGTCGGGGGTAGTCGGAAGACCGGGCGGCCCGCATGTCTCGAGCACTAGGTCCACAAGGTCGTCTTCGGCGGCGGGATCGGTTTTGCCGGCCATCAGATGCAGCGCCAGCTGGCGGGCGACGACCGGGGCGGCGGCGCTGGTTCCGGACACGCGCGCTTGTGCACCGCTCAAGCGTCCGGCAGCCCGGAGACCGCGCAGAAAGCGCCCGTCTTCGGCCAGGGCGGACATGGTCGGACCATGGTCGGATTCGGCGGAGTAAGGGGCTGGTTCGACCTGATCGGGACGCCCGGCGAGATTGCGGGCCGCCCCGATCAGCCAGAGATTCGGCGTCGCCGCGCCCGCATAATTCACCGCCGTGTCCGAGCGGGTCACCGGATTGCCGGGGCGGGGAAGGTCGAGATTGCCGGTTTGCGGATCGGGATCCCAGTCCGCCGGACTGTTGAACGATGATTGGCGGCCATGCAGCGCGAATCCGGGCGGCGTGTCGTCCCGCAGGATCTTGGCGGTCACCGGGACGGGGGCGTCGGAGGTAGTCTCGACCAACAGGGTCCAAGCGCCGGCGGGGGCCGTGGCGCCGCCATCGGATCGCGCCGTCGGCCCAAGGGCCAGCAGCGCGACGGCGGCGCCTGGGGTCCCGTCGTCGCACGCCTCGTCCTGCAGGCCGAACAGGGCATGAACCCGGTCTGTCTTCGTCTTTGGGGCGACGCTGCCGGGCTTCGGCCAAGGGCCCGATATGGCGGACAGGGGACCGGGCGGGGGCGTGATCGAAAGCCGCACATCGCCGTGGCGGTCGGCCGGGATCCGCAATTCCACATAGCTGTCGGTGCGGTCGTCTGGTTGGACGCGCCATTCGACGGACAAGGGCGTCGTCTGCTTGGCCACCAGCCGTTCGAGCCGCGCGTTGCCATGGGCGGCCACGATCTGCATCCGGGCGCCGGCGGTCAGCCTGGCATAGCGCTCGACTTCCTGCTGGAACCAGCGGGCGAGAAAAGCCGTCTCGTCCCCTGGTCCGCCCAAGGCGCCGAGGCTGAGGTTCACGATCAGCGGGCGGCAGGGACCACCATTGGGCAGGGTCGCCGCGCGTGTCGACATCCAGCGGAGCGCGATGGCCAGATAGGCCTCCAAGCTGCGGCCCGACGTGTCGGCGATGGCGGATCGGGGCAGTTGCGCCGCGAAGATCGGCAGATGCGCCAACGGGGCATCGACCGCCTCGAAATCGTCCCCCGCGAACAGGTCCAGCACGTGGGTGCCATGGCTGGTCATCTGCGACAGGCGTCGGCCCCGGCCCATCAGAACGGCATTTTCCCGCGTGCGGGCGGGGATGTCGCGGGCGCGGTAGATCTGCTGTTCGGGGCGGCCCGACCGAAGATCGGCGTCGATCACCGTGCGCGAGAGGACCTGGCCGATGCGGATGGGATCGTCCGTCGCCTCCCCCACTTCGACATAGCTTTGCAGCCATATCGCCTCGATCCGGGTCGCCATGGGCGCTTTACGGAATCGCTTGTGGAGATATCCGATCTGGTCGTCGATCAGGCCCAGGATCGGATCGGTCCGGCCACCGGGCCGTGCGGGGGCGTCGGTCGGCATGCTGGGCGTCGGGAATCGGCTGGGTCGCACGCGCGGACCGACATGCAAGATGCGCCAGCACTTGGGATAGTCCGAGACCGGCAAATCTGCCGACACAAAGGCGGACAGGTAGACCGACCACGGAAAGTCGGCGGCCTGTTGTTTCAGGGCGGCGCGCTCGGCCTCCAGGCCGACCTGTTCCTCGTTCAGCATGACGATATCGTGATCTTCGGCACGCCTGAGCGTCTCGTCGATGGCATCGGCCAGCGTGGCGACGCCATCGACGCGAACGAGTTCGACGAACAGCATCAACATCATGTCCTCGCCCGGACGGGTCAGTCGTTCCCATTCCGGATAGCCCTGGAACGCGGGCGGGAGCGCGGAGGACGCCTTGGTCTTGCCACCGATCATGCAGAACCTCTCCTTCGGCCAGGCCTTAACGTTCCGTCATCCCTTTGAGACTGGCGAGCCTGGAACAGGCTGATCGGGCGGCTTTGACGGCGAATTCACGGAATCCGAGGTCGTGCCCTGCGGGGCCTGAATTTCTGCGAGCGGTTGATCTTCTTTTCACGGTTTCGCGGTAGCGCGGATTTGGCGTCGCCCACCATCCTATGACGGATTTTGACCAGTGAGGATTTCGCAATGGTCCTTCTGACCGGTGATGAGGGCGTCGCGCCCGGCGATGTGTTCGATCCCAAGGCGGCCGCCGGAACGTCCATCCATGCCCTTCAGATCTGCGGCTACACCGACCCGGCCGCCTATCCGGCGCAACCAAGGCTGGGGCAGTTCGGCTACCTGGTTCCCGAAGCGGTCGAGATGGATCGGGCGGAGGGTCTTGCATCGGCGCTCGACCGGCTGGCAGCCGCCATGATCGGCGCTGATGGTGGCGGGCCGGAATCGGCCATTCCCGCCGTCTTCACCTATTTCGGTCAGTTCATCGACCACGACATCGCGGCCAAGATCGCCATGCGGCCAGGGGCTATCCCGGCCGAGGGAGACGACATCGGGCCGCTATCACGGGACCGGGCCGCCCGGACGATCGGCAACTTGCGATCCGGTGCGTTGAACTTGGACTCGGTCTATGGGGGCGGTCCCGAACAGGGTCCCCTGGCGCGCAAGCTGGCCGCTGCCCTGCGATGCCCCGCCGACCGGGCGAAGCTGCGGGCTGGAACTCTGGTGCCGAGCGGCGAGCCCCCGGTTCCGGTGCCATCCGACGAACGGGACATTGCGCGAGACCTGCTACGTCTGGACGAGGCGATCGGCACCGGTGCCGGCGACCTGGACGAAGAGGAACTGCGGGCCCTCTGTCCGGAATTGCGGCGGTTGTTTTTCGATGGGCCCAGCCTGCGGCGCCAGCGGGCGGTCATCGGCGACATGCGCAACGACCGGAACCTGGCCCTGGCGCAGTTTCATCTGGCGATCCTGCGGCTGCATAACGCGATCGTGGACGAGGCCGAGCATCACAATGTGCCCGATGACGAGGACGCGCGATTTCAATGGGCGCGGGACCGGACCACCTGGCACTACCAATGGTTGGTCGCGAACGCCTTTCTGCCCGCGATCTGCGATCCAGGCGTCCTGGACGAGATCGCGACCGAGGGTCCGCGGCTCTACCATGCCTTCATCGCCCGTCTCGGGGAGGGTGAGGACGGCTTGCTGCCCCTGCCGCTGGAGTTCTCGGCCGCGGCGTTTCGGGTCGGTCAATGCATGATGCGGGACCGCTACGATTGGAGCCGGGCCTTCCCTCGGGCAAATGGCGGCGCGCCTTTCGATCTGCTGTCGCAATTCACTGGATACGGCCAGCCGCCCATGCCCTGTCGAGACGGCGGGATCTTCCCGCGTCTGCCGGACAACCTGCCCGTCGAATGGGACCGATTGGTGCATCCCGTGACGTCCCGCTGGCCCGCCCGGTCGGCGCGCCGGATCGACACCCGCCTGGCGTCGTCGGCCCTAGGGCCCGACGGCGGGAAGGGTCAGCGCGGGCGGATGGCCGAGGTCGCATCGCGCACCCTGCGCGGCGGCCTGCGGTTCAATTTGCCGTCGGCGCAAGCCTTGATCAAGGCCATCGGCAGACACCATCAGATCCATGTGCCGATCCTATCACCGGATCAGCTGCGATCCGGACACACCCGGGCGGCCGTGGACGAGGGCGGCTTCCACGCGCAGACGCCGCTCTGGTTCTATGTCTTGAAAGAGGCCGAGATGCTGGGCGTCGACGGGCGCCTCGGCCCGCTGGGATCGCGGCTGGTCGCCGACACGCTGACCGGCCTGATCCGGCACGACCGATCCAGCTACTGGTTCGCGACCGAGACGCCGGGCGCCTGGCATCCCAAGGACAGTGTGCGTCCCGATTGCGTTATCATCGACAGCGTCCCCGCCCTGATGCGGGCTGTTCGTCTGAGGTGAATCGGACGTCAGCGGATGCGCCGCAAATGATCGCCGACCAACATGCCCACGGGTCCGTGCGCCGTCGAAGGTCGCGCGTATGGTGGCAATCCGGGGATCGGTCCGCACGGCCTCGGCGATCACGCAGGCCTCTCGTCCTGTCGGCTGGCATTGCATGGCCTGACAGGTTGCCCTTGCCTCGTCGGGTGGCGCCAACAGGACCAGTGTGTTTTCATTCGCCTGGTCGAGCGGTCCATTCACGACGCCGACGTCGCCTGGACCGACATCGGCGCTGGCCAGATCGCGGACGGGGGATGATCCCCACGCCAGGGCTGGTGACGAAGACACTGTCGCCGCTCCCCCGCCGGACAGCCTTGGCGTCTCCGGTGACGAGACCAACCTCGGCAACGCGGATCAGGACGCCCGCTCCGTCGTTTTGGACGTCCCTGCGCAGGGACATGTGCCGGGCTTGGACCCAGGGGACGCGTCGGACTCAGACCCTTTGCGCCTGACCTCTTACCCATGTCGCCGCCCCGCCTGCTTACTTGCGGGTTCAGCCCTCGGCCAATCGCCCATAGCGGCCGGACCCCGCCGATCTTCGTCAGTCGAAGACCAAACCGTCTAGGTCGCGGATATAGGCCTCGAAGAAATTCGCGAACGTGCCGACCAAGGGCGGTAGTCGATCATAGGGCGGATAGAAGAGGGTCAGCCACAGGGACGGCAATTGCCAATCCGGCAGGATGGCGACCAACTCCCCGCGATCGATGGCGCCATGGGTGATAAAATCCGGCAGGACGCATATTCCGCCACCCGCACGGGCCAGTTCGGCCAGGAAATCTCCGTTGTTGGAGGCGATCCGGCCGCCCGCGCGAACCACCCGTCGCTGGCCCCCCGACCGGAACTCCCAGTCTTCGGGGCCGCCGGATGCGCCATAGGACAGGCAAAGGCTGCGATCTATTTCATCCGGCGATCCGGGCTTTGGCATATGCTCGAGGAGAGAGGGTGACGCGACCGCGCGCCGGGGCACTTCGCAGATCTTGCGCCAGATCGTGGACTTGTCGGCGGGCGGCCCGGAAATGCGGATTGCCAAGTCGCAGTCTTCCTCAATGATGTCGATGAATGCGTCGGTCAGATGGATGGCGACCGAGATCCGGGGATAGGCCAGGCTGAAACGGTCGATCAGCCGAGGCATCAGCCGGATGCCCATCGAGAGCGGCGCGTTGATCCGGAGCCGCCCCCGATCGGGCCGATTGGCGGCGGAGATATCCTGGGCGGCCCGGTCGAACTCCGCGACCAGGGCTTTATAGCGGGCGGCGATCATCGCCCCCGCGCTGGTCAAGGAAACCTTGCGCGTGGTCCGTAGCAGAAGCTGCTGGCCGAGATCGCTTTCCAGCTTGGCGACGATGCGCGTCACCGAGGCCGGCGTCATGCGCAAGGCGCGGGCGGCGCCCGAAAAGCTGAGCTGTTCGGCGACTTCCAGGAATACGCGGATCGGCTTCAGATCGTCCATCGGCACCTGATTATTACGTTTTCGGTAATAATAAATGACGAACGACGTCTATTCCAGAGAATTATCGGCCGGCCTATCTCCTGACCAACCACAGTTGCGCAGCGAGGAGCTGGAACATGATCACGGACATCAAGGGACTGCACCATGTCACGTCGATGGCGGGGGATGCGAACCAGAACAATGGGTTCTTCACGAAGACCCTGGGGCTTCGCCGCGTGAAGAAGACGGTCAACTTCGATTCGCCTGATGTCTACCATCTCTATTACGGGGACGAGATCGGCACGCCGGGTTCGGTGATGACCTATTTTCCGTTCGGCAAGATGCCTCGCGGTCGACGGGGCGCCGGTGAGGTCGGCCTGACGGCCTTTGCCGTTCCCGAAGGAAGCCTCGATTTCTGGGAGCAGCGTTTGGCGGATCGGGATGTACCGGGTCTGGAGCGGACGGCCGATTTCGGAGAACCGCGTCTGACCTTCGACGGACCCGACGGCGACGGCTTCGCCCTCGTGGAAGGCGATCCGGCGGATCGCATGGCCTGGTCGGGTGCAGCCATACCGGACTCGGTCGGCATCCTGGGGTTCCGGGGCGCCCGGCTGCGGTTGCGGGATGTGGCGGCAGCCGGCGAATTGTTACGATTCATGGGCTACCAAAAAGCCGAGGTCGAAGGCGATCTGACCCGCTACGTCATCGAAGGCGGCAACGCCGCGGATGTCATCGACCTGGAGCAGACACCTAGCGCCGATGCAGCGCGGCAGGGGGCTGGGTCCGTGCACCACATCGCTTTCGCGGTGGAAGACCGGGCGGCGCAGCTGCGCGTTCGCGACGCGTTGATGGACACCGGCTACCAGGTCACGCCCGTGATCGACCGGGATTACTTCTGGGCGATCTATTTCCGGACGCCGGGTGGCGTGCTCTTCGAGATTGCCACGAACGAGCCGGGTTTCGACCGTGACGAGGACACCGCCCATCTGGGCGAGGCGCTGAAGCTGCCCACCCGGTACGAGCCGATGCGCGACAAGATCGAGGCGCATCTGCCCGAGATCCCGGACTAGGATCGCCCCATGTCGATGTCGAATTATCGAGGGCTGGTCACCACCCCCGACGGGGAAAACCCCCTGGTCTTCGCCTTTCACGGCACGGGCGGGGACGAGACACAGCTTTTCGGTTTGGCCCAAAAGCTGGTCCCGGGGGCCGGGGTGGTCGCACCGCGCGGCGACGTATCGGAATTCGGTGCCGCCCGCTTCTTCCGCCGCCTGGGCGAGGGCGTCTATGACATGGACGATCTGGCGGCGCGGACCGACAAGATGGTCGCATTCATCGAGGCGCATAAGGCGGCCCATCCTGGGCATGCGATCCATGGGTTCGGCTATTCCAACGGCGCGAACATCCTGGCAGCCGTGATGATGGCGCGGCCGGATCTGTTCGAGCGCGTGGGGCTTTTGCACCCGCTGATCCCATGGGATCCAGCGCCCGTGCCCGGACTGGCCGGCCGCCATGTTCTGATCACGGCCGGGCGGAACGATCCGATCACGCCGTGGGCCAGCAGCGCCAAGCTGATCGACTGGGCCATCGCGCAGGGCGCGCAGGTTTCGACGGAGATCCACGAGGGCGGGCACGAACTGCGCCCCTCGGAGATGAACGCATTGGCAAGGCTTCTGTCGAGCTAGGCCAGTGGCGCCGGGCGGGGTTCGCGCCGCCGGGCCCGCCCTGCACGTGATCTGCACGATCCCTGCGATCCGATTGCGTGACCGGATGTCACACCCGAAGGCGACCAACCTTCGGGAGAATGACATGACGACCATACCGGCGATCGACGCCACCGGCCGCGGGGGATCCGACGGGGCGACGGCAATGGGGACCGACACGGCCGCCCGGCCCATCGGACGGGGCCGGGCCACGATCGGGCTCGCAGTCCTGATCGCGTTTGCCGATCTGCTGTTTTGGGGAGAGGTCATTGGCCTCTCGCTCGCGATCTTTGGCATTGCCGTCTTTTGCGCCGCTGCCATCGGGCGGCCCCTTGGCGAGATTTCACGCCCCGCGGCGCTTGCCGGGCTGGGCGCCTTGCCGGTGCTGCATTATGTCCAACCGCTCTCGGTCGTGCTGCTGATCGGCGGTCTGCTGGCGGGGATCGCCTGGCTTCGCTTGCGGCGATCCGGCCGGGTTGGGGTCATTGCCGGGCAAGCCTTTGCGATGGTGCTGGCGGTTCCGTGGCTGGGTCCACGCGATTTGCGACTGGCTGTCCGCGGGCTCGGCCTGGCCGCGGGGCCCGGACGGGCAGGCGTCCGGGCGCTTCTGCGCGCCTGGGCCTTGCCCATCGGTGGCACGTTGGTTCTGCTGACGCTTCTGACGGATGCCAACCCAATCCTCGCCGACTGGTTGGCGGGCCTGCTCGACGTCGAACTCGATTGGGTCGAAACGGCCCGGCGGACAATGTTCTGGCTTGGTGTTGCTTTGGTCCTTTGGCCGATGATCGGTACGCAGCCCGCGGCCGTGACCTGGCCTCGGCCCGGCATCATGGCGGTCCGACACCTGCCCATCGGCCTCAATACCGGATCGGTGTTGCGCGCGCTGGTGCTCTTCAACCTCGTCCTGGCCATCCAGACCGGGATGGATGCGACACTGCTCTGGGGTGAAACCGGCCTGCCCGAGGGGATGAGCTACGCCGAATACGCCCATCGCGGTGCCTATCCCCTGTTGGTCACGGCGCTGCTGGCCGGGGCCTTCGCGCTGGCCGCCCGTCCGTTCTTGGATGAAAATCGCGCCCTGCGCCCGCTCGTCTTTGTCTGGCTGGCGCAGAATGTGGCGCTGTGCCTCTCAAGCGCGCGGCGGCTGGACCTTTACGTGGACGCGTTCGGACTGACCTATCTGCGGCTCTATGTAATCCTCTGGATCGGTGTGGTGGCGGTCGGCCTATGCCTGACCGCGTGGCAGATTTGGCGGCGGAAACCGAACCGTTGGCTGGTGCTCCGCTCGGCCTGCCTGGGCCTGGGGGTTCTCTATGCCGCCAGTTTCGTGAGTTTCGCCCATATCATCGCTGAGCGAAACCTGCGGATGGATCCGGAGCGGATCGACTGGACCTATCTCTGCCGCCTACCCGACATCGTCGATCCCGTCATCCGCCGATCCCGGGCCTTTGCCGCCGCAGAATCCGACTGGCCTCCGATGTGCTTCCATGGGCCCGATCCAATCGACGGCTGGCGGGATTGGAGCTTTCGCCGCTGGCGCGCCGCGGTCACACTGCAATCCGAGGCGCCGTCGGAGGGGAGCCATGAAAATATTGGTGGTCGATGACGACCCGCGCCTGCGCGAGATCGTCTCCGTCGCGCTGACCCGGGCCGGATTCGGGGTCGTCACCGCAGCCGACGGGCGGATGGCCTTGACCCATGCCGGGCGCGAACGGCCCGATCTGATTGTGCTGGATGTGGGCCTGCCCGAGATGGACGGGTTCGAGGTGTGCCGCAAGGTGCGGGCCCAAGGCGATGTGCCGATCCTGTTTCTGACAGCCCACGACGACGAGATCGACCGGATCCTGGGCTTGGAACTGGGGGCGGACGATTACGTGACGAAACCGTTCAGTCCGCGCGAATTGGTCGCCCGTATCCGCGCCATCCTGAAGCGCAGCACGCCGGGTCCGGGCCGGAAGACCTTGCGGCATGGGGATCTATGTCTGGACCCGGCCGCGCATCTGTGCCGCGTGGGCCAGGCGGAGGTGTCGCTGACCATGACCGAATTCTCGATCCTGGAACGCCTTTTGCGTCAAAGGGATGCCGTTCAGGGCAAACGGCAGATCGTCGACTCGATCTGGGGCATCGGATCGCAGGTGTCCGAGCGGACGTTCGACAGCCATCTGCGCAACATTCGGCGGAAACTGGCGGCGGCCGGTCGACCCGAGGCCATCGAAACGCTGCACGGCGTCGGCATCCGATTGCGCCGCGTCGAGCCGTGAGCGGCGGCCGGTCCAGCCTGCCTGGGGCCCGGAAATGGCGGCCGTCGCTGTTCCTGGTTCTGGGCGGCGCGCTGGCCCTGACGCTGGGCTTCTCGCTGATTGGCCTGGTCGCGTTGCGATATCTCGGGCCCGAAATCGGTTTTCGGAATGCGGCCGTCTTTCTGGCGGCGGTCATCGGGGCCGCGACCATGGTCCTGGGGCTGCTGCTGGTCCGGCTGTTGCTGCGACCGATCCGCGCCTTAGCGGACTACGCCCAATCCGTGCGCATGCGGGGGGCGGCGCCGGTCCAGCCGCCCGGCCATTCCGGGACTCGGGAATTGCGGGGTCTGGCCGAGGCGGTCATGGACATGGCCGACACGCTTCAGACGCGGGAAGCCACGATCCGCAGCTATTCCGACCATGTGACCCACCAGTT
Source organism: Pseudomonadota bacterium (assembly GCA_039033775.1). Classification (GTDB taxonomy): domain Bacteria; phylum Pseudomonadota; class Alphaproteobacteria; order Rhodobacterales; family Rhodobacteraceae; genus Jannaschia. Next base: position 14,536 of record JBCCCB010000030.1, read on the forward strand.
GAAGAGCCCGGCCAGCGCCATCGCCGCGGCGGCTGAATTGTTAGGGGATACCGCGCCGCCCGATGGCGAGACCCTGCGCCTGATCGAACAGATCGGCGGTGCCGCGCGGGAGATCCATGGCCATCTGGACGCCCTTCGCGACATGGCCCGCGCGCGGGAAGCGACCTATTTCGGCCAGACCACCTTGGCCGATCTCTGCGCCGGAATACGGGCGGTCCATCCGGATTTGGTCTTGCCGGTTCAGGGGGACGCGGTGCCGCTTGGGCTGTCCGCGGACGGCCTGTCCCTGATCCTCGCGGAGCTGTTGGGCAATGCGCGCGCCAATGGGGCGGGGTCGGTGTCCATTGCGGCCGCCGCCTCCGGCGGTGGGGCCATCATCCGCGTGTCCGACGATGGCCGGGGCATCTCGGCTGGGAACGCGCCACATGTCTTCGACCCGTTCTTCACCACCCGGCGCACCGAGGGGGGAACGGGGATGGGCCTCGCCATCGTGGCTGCGATCTTGGAGGCCCATGGCGGCAGGATACGGTTGGACGACGCCGATGGTGGCGCGGCCTTCCGGATCGACCTCACCCGGGGATAGGCCCGGCCCGGCCGGCGGAGAGGCCAGCATCCGGTGTCAAACCCCCTTCACGAGCGCTGGAGACCGCTGTTCGGTGACGGGGTCGAACAGGTGCAGCGCGTCAGGTGGAAAGCCGAGCCCGACATGGCCGTCCCGCCAGATCGGTTCGTGGTCGTTGCGGACCAGGGCGACCAGCGGCTCCGGCCCCAATGTCAGATGCAGGGCCTGCAACGCGCCGAGGTTTTCGATGCCCCGCAAGTGCGCCCGGACCGCGCTGGCCCGGTCCAGCGCGACGTTCTCGGGCCGGATCCCGAGCAGGATGGGGTCGTCCGGGTGGTCCACGCGGGCGAGGCACGTGTCCAGGCCGGGAAGAAACAGGCCTCCGCCCTCTATCCGTGCTGGCAGGACGTTCATGGCGGGGGCCCCGATGAAGCGCGCCACATAGGCCGTGCGTGGCCGGGCATAGACCGTGTCGGGCGGGCCGATCTGTTCGATGCGGCCATCGCGCATGACGACCAGTTCATCGGCCAAGGTCAGGCCTTCCACCTGGTCGTAGGTCACGAAGACCGACGTGGCGCCGGTCCGATCGTGGATGGCGCGGATTTCGTGGCGCATCTGGACGCGCAGGCGGGCGTCGAGGTTGGATAAGGGTTCGTCGAACAGGAAGACCTTCGGATCCCGGATGATGGCGCGGGCCATGGCCACGCGCTGACGCTGACCGCCCGAAAGCTGGGCCGGCTTGCGCCCCAGCAGGTCGCCCAGTTCGACCAGGGCGGCCGCACGTTCCACGCGGGCGCGGCGCTCGGCCTTGGGGACGCGGGCCACGCGCAGGCCATAGCCGATATTCTGCTCGACGGTCATGTGGGGATACAGGGCGTAATTCTGGAACACCATCGCGCAGCCTCGGTCGCGCGGTTCCAAGCCGTCGACGTTTTGACCATCGATGCGGATCGTCCCGGTCTCGGCGCTTTCCAGACCGGCCACGCATCGCAGGAAGGTCGACTTGCCGCAGCCCGACGCCCCCAGGATGACCACGAAAGTGCCGGGCGGGACGGAGAGATCCAGATCGCGCAAGACGGGGGTGGCGTCGAAGGTCTTGGTCAGGCCCGCGACGTCGAGTCCCGGATGGGAGGCGGCCGAAGCCGCCTCCGCGACCTTGTCAGAGCGCATCAATTGGTGGCCAGCATGCCGCGCATCTGATTGGCGAAGTCGGTCAGCGCCGTCTCGGCGTCTTGCTGCTGGGTCACGATGCTCTGCCAGACCGCCGGCTCGGCCGAGCGGATGGCGGGCATGGCCGGCGGACGCGCCCGGGCAAAGGCGATGTCGAGTTGGTTGGACGCGACCAGATAGCCGGGATTGGCCTCGATCGCGGCCTGGGCCTCGGGTGTTTCCATGGCGCCTTCGACGATGGGCAGGTAGCCCGTATCGGTGAAGATGAAGGCGCTGTTCTCGGGCGTGGTCGCGAATTGGATGAACGCCCACGCGCCCTGCTTCTGCTCGTCCTCGGCCGAGGCGACGATGCCCAGGGTCGCGCCGCCGATGGGCGCCGCGCAGACGGCTTGGCAGGGCAAGGGCGCGACGCCGACCTCGAACGGCATCTCGTCCAGGTAACGGGCCAGGCGACCGGTGGAGTTGAACTCGATCCCAACGCGGCCTTCCGCGAAGAACTGGTCGGCCAGGTCGTCGTCCAGCGCCGCGTCGTAGGAGGCGACCTGATGGACGTTCACCCAATCGGCGGCGGTCTGGTAGGCGAAGATGCTTTCGTCCATGTCGATCTGCACCGCATTGTCCAGCGGGTCGACCCAACCGCCGCCGGCCTGGTTCGTCATCGCCCAGCGCACCCATTGCGGCGGCGGGTTGAGACCGTATTGACCCTCACCATCGGTCAGGGTCTGTGCTGCGGCCAGAACCTCGTCCCAGGTGTCGGGGACTTCGGTGATCCCCGCCGCCTCGAACAGGTCGGCATTGTAATACATGACCGGGGTCGAGACGTTGAACGGGATCACATAGCTTTCGCCCAGATACTTGGACGCCTCCATGGCGAAGGGCCGGATTTGGTCGGACCAGTCGCTGCCCGCGGCTTCCATATAGGGGGCCAGGGGCTCCAGCGCGCCACGTTCGGCGAACAGGCCGTAGCGCGTGATTTCGAGCATGACCATGGCAGGCGCCGTGTTGCCCGCGATGGCGGCCTGCAGACGCTGGGTGCCTTCGTCGTATTTGCCCGTATAGACCGGCACCATTTCGTAGTCGTCCTGGGCGGCGTTGAACTTGGCGGCCATCGCATCGACGGCATTGCCGTTCTTGCCGGTGAAAGCGTGCCAGAACTCGAACTGGGTCTGGGCGAGGGCGGGCGCGGCGCAAAGCGCCGTGGTCAGGGTAAGGGGCAGGGTGAAAGCGCGCATGGTCGTCTCTCCTGTTGGGTGTGATCCGGGAAGGGGACGGGCGGTTCGTGACGCGCCGGTTTCATCTGCGTGAAATGAATGTGTCACATCGCTATGGGACGTTGGCAGGCATGCGTCGTGCTTCCCCCTATCTTTATGCGCTTCCCGCGCTCGCGGTGCTGGCAATCTTCGTCTATTGGCCGATCCTCTATTCGCTCTGGCTCTCGGCGCATCGCTGGGATTTCCTGTCGCCCGCGCCCAGCTTCGTCGGCGCCGACAATTACCGGGTGATGCTGACCTCGGGCGAGTTTCGGGCGGCGTTCTGGAACACGACCGTCTTCACCATTGTCTCGGTGATCCCGAAGCTGGCGCTGGCGCTGTGTGTCGCCGTCCTGATCGCGTCGCCGACGCGCACCAACCGCGTGCTGCGATCGGTGTTCTTCATGCCGACGGTCATGTCGGCGGTGGCCATCGGCGTCGTCTTCGATTGGATGATGCTGACCGAGGGCGGCACCTTCAACGACGCATTGGCCTGGGTCGGATTGGGCCCGGTGCGGTGGCTGACGGATCCCGGCATCGCGCTTTATTCGATTGCCGTCGTCGAGGTGTGGAAAGGGTTCGGATACGATGTGGTCATCTACGCCGCCGGATTGCAGGCGATCCCGGTCGGGCTCTATGAAGCCGCGCGCATGGACGGGGCGGGCCGCTGGCGGCAATTCTGGGACATCACCCTCCCGATGGTCATGCCGACTACGTTCTTCCTGCTGATCCTGTCGGTCATCAACGGTTTCCAGGTCTATACCTTCGTGGATGTCATGACCCAGGGTGGCCCGGCGCGGTCGACGGAGGTGATCCTCTACTACCTAATCCGCACGGGGTTCGAGGGCGGGAATGTGGGGCTCGGCTCGGCCGTTGCGGTCGCGCTGTTCCTGGTGCTGCTGGGGATCACAGTGCTGAAGATGATGACCATCGGACGGCGGGTCCATTATGGCCACGATTGAGCAAACCGCCCCCATGGGCCCCGCCTGGCCGCGCCCGCGCCTGACCTTGTCGGGCGCCTTCCTGGGTGGGCTTCTGCTGATCGTGCTGTTTCCCCTGTGGGAGATCGTGTCAGTCTCGCTGACCGATCGGAACGCCGTGCTGTCGGGCGAGGGCGGGGTGACCTTTCGGGCCTATGCGGTCGCCTGGGGTGGCGTGCCCTTTCCGCGCTACTTCCTGAACTCGCTCATCGTTGCGGGCGTCGTGACGGTGGGCAGCACGCTCACCGCGATCCTGGCGGCCTACGTCTTCGCACGGGCGACGTTCCCGGGACGGGATGTGCTGTTCCTCTTGGTTGTCGGGACGCTGATGATCCCAGGCCATATCACGTTGATCCCCAATTACCTGACCTTCGCCCGCTTCCACGCCTTGGATACCTATGCCGCGCTGATCCTGCCCTTCCTGGCCTCGGGCTTTTCGATCTTCTTCTTGCGCCAGCATATGATGGGAATCCCCGTGGCGCTGGACGAAGCGGCGCGAATGGACGGTGCGTCGCCCTGGACGATCCTCTGGACCATCGTGGTGCCACTCAGCTGGCCGGCCATCGTGGTCGTGGCGTTGTTCGCCTTCCTTGGGCAATGGAACGAGTTCATCTGGCCGCTGCTGACCACCACGTCCGAGGATATGCGCACGGTCCAGATCGGCCTGCGCTTCCTTTACCGGGACGAGGCCGAGGCGGGGGCCATCGACTGGCCGCTGGTCATGGCGGGGTCGCTGATCACGCTGGCGCCGCTTCTGGTCGCCTTCGTCCTGGCCGAACGGCATCTGATCCGCGGGATCACTATGGGAAGCTTCCGATGACCGACATCGCCAGCCATCGGGGCGGTGCCGCGCTGTGGCCCGAGAACAGCGAGATCGCGTTTCGCGAAACCGTGAAGCTGGGGGTCGAGCAGATCGAGTTCGATGTGCAGCTCAGCGCCGATGGCGTGCCGGTCATCTTCCACGATGCGACGCTGGATCGGGTGACCGACGGCACCGGGCCGCTGGCGGCGCAGACGCTGGCCGAGTTGAAGGCGTTGAACATCTTCCGGGGCGGCGGTCGGATCATGACGTTGGACGAGGGGTTGGAGATCCTCGCGCCCAGCCATCTGATCCTGCGATGCGAGATCAAGCCGTCCGGCGACCTGATCCCCTATCCGGGCATCGTGGACAAGGTGCTGGCGGCGGTGATCCGCCACGGGCTGGTCGACCGAACCGTTCTCACGTCCTTCCATCTGCCGACGCTGCGTGCGGTCTTGGATCGCGTCGCGCCCCTGTCCGATGTCATTTGGCTCGTCTCCGATCAGATCGCGCGCCTGACATCGCCCGCCCATGTGGCCACCTTGGCGGCAGCCGAAGGCGTCGGGGCCGTCTCGCTTCACCACAGGATCCTGGATGGCGAAGCCCTGGCGACGCTTCGCGGCGCCGGGCTGCGGGTAGGGGCCTTCGGCGTGCTGGAGGACGCGGCGATTGCCAAGGTCCTGCAGCAGGGCGTGACGGTGTTCACGACGGATCGGCCGGATGCGGCCTTGCGCCTGCGTGCGGCCTTGGGCGCCTAGGGGCCGCATCCTCTTACTAGCCGAGACCCGCTGGGTCCGACCATCAACCGCCCCCAGCGCGAAGCGGCCCTGGGCGTCAGGCGACCCGCTGGCCTTTGACCCAAACGCCAACCGGCGTCAGCAGTTGGCCGACCTGTTTCACGCGGACCAGATCGGCGCGCAGGCTGGGCGCGATCCGGCCCCTGTCGGACAGACCCACCGACCGCGCCGGGGCGGCCGTGACCGTCGCGATCGCGCCCGGCAGGTCGCTGCTCATTTCGGCTAGGCGTCCCGCCGCGCTTAACAGGGCGGCGGGCACGTAATCCGAACTCAGAATGTCCAGCAGGCCCGCAGCGGCCAGATCCATGGCCGCCACGTTCCCCGAATGCGATCCGCCCCGGATGACATTGGGCGCCCCCATCATCACCGCGATTCCGGCATCCCGGCTGGCCTTCGCCGCCGGCAGCGTCGTCGGAAACTCCGCGATGGTGACCCGGTGCCCCGCACTGACGGCCACCTGTTCGGGCGTGGTATCGTCATGGCTGGCCAGCGCCGCCCCGAACCGGCGCGCGGCGTCCACAGCCGCCGCCTCGTGGTCGGCGCCGAGCCGGTCCTGGATCTCTGAGAGTTCCGCGCAATAGGCGTCGAATTGTTCGTCCGGCAGACCGTATTTGCCCTGCACATAGGCCGCGAATTTCGAGATATCGCTGAATTGCCTCTGGCCCGGCGTGTGGTCCATCAGGCTGACCAGACCGACGCGGTCGCCGGGGCCGAATTCGTCCAACTCCGCCTTCAGCGTCTGCGAGCAGATCTCGGCCCGCAAGTGCAGATGGTGGCTGACCTTCAGGTGGCCGCGGTCATGGATGGCCATGATCTCGCTCGCCAACGCGCGGGCATAGGGTTTGTATCCCATACCGGTGGGCGACGAGATCGACCCCACCCGCAGCGCATCGAAGACCGTCGTGATCCCGCAGGCGGCCAGCTCCCGGTCATGGGCCAGGATGGCGGCATCATGGGGCCAGTCGACGCCGGGGCGCGGTTGCAGGTGGCGTTCCAAATTGTCGGTGTGCAACTCCACCAGTCCGGGGATCAGCAGATCGCCCTGGCAATCGACCCCATTGTCCCGCTGCCGCGTTGACCCTTGGTCCACAGCGTCGATACACCCGTCGGTGATGGCGACCGATCCTTGGACGATTTCGTCTTCCAGCACGATGCGGGCATTGGTGAAAACGGTGTCGGTCATAATCGGTGACTCCGGGCGGGGGCGGGCGGATGGATTGGAAGCGATATGCGATCTACTGGCTGCCCGGCGGGTCGCTGGGACAGGCCGGGGCGACTTGGCTGGGTTGGGACGTGCGAACCGGCATCCCGGTGGCGGGGGCCGATCCTTGCACCGAAACACCGCGTAAATACGGGTTCCACGCCACGATCAAGCCACCCTTCCGTCTGGCGGACGGCGTCACGCCGAACGACCTTCGATCCGCCGCTGAGAACCTGGCGCGGCAATTGGCGCCCGTGGATCTGGGCCGTCTGACCGTTCGGCGCCTGGGCCGCTTCTTGGCGCTGACGCCCGACGTAAATCCCGGCGGTCTGGCCGCGCGGGTGGTCGAAGGCCTCGACGGTTTCCGCGCGCCGTCGCGGCCAAAGGATCTGGCCAGACGCCGCGCGACCGGTCTGAC